>CAJWKQ010000026.1 GCA_913041895.1 uncultured Verrucomicrobiales bacterium | reverse complement strand
GAAGAGTCATGTTCGTAGAAACGAAACTAACAAGCTGTGCGCAAGAGAAGATCATTTGACTGGTGTGCGAGTTCTGTCGCAACTGCCCATTTTGAAATAACTGAATAGTGAGGTCTTGTGGGTCAATTTTAGTCTCAATGTAAGGGCCAATCGGGGTAAATGTATCGAAGCTTTTTGCGCGAGCCCATTGGCTCTCACTTTGCTGGACATCCCGATCACTAATATCCTGAGCAGCTGTATATCCGTAAATATAACGACCAGCAGCCTGAGGAGAAACATTCCGTATTTTCCTTCCGATCACAATAGCTAGCTCAGCCTCAAAATCATTTCGGTGCGCTGGGAAAGGTAATTCAATTTTACTTCCATCAGGGATAAGGGATGTAGGCGCTTTTAACCAAAATAATGGCTGCTCAGGGGGGGTGAGGTTAGATTCTCGAGCATGATCTGCGTAATTTAACCCGACAGCAATTACCTTGCTCGGTTCCACAGGAATCAAAGTCCTGATACCCTTTGTCGGGCTAACTGGTTTTTTGACAAAAGACGGAGAACCAAATACGTCTCCCTTCAGCTTGTAAAGCTTCCCGTCGATCACTTTTGCATAGAAGATATCCTCACCCTTTTGAAAACGTCCGATTGAGGCCATGAGGGCGAGTTATTAACAGCAATATGACACTCGCGGCAAGTTAAAATACCCTGTTTTGACCCTTGATTTAGTGTTTTATACTATAATTAGCCGAAAACTAATGATGTTTTTAACAATTTATGCGCCAATGCTTCGTTCTATTTCTACAGACGTATAGTTTGTTTCAGGAAGAATAAATTTCTTAATTTTTACCCGAACGCACCGAGCATCAAACTCATCCAAAATACTTGAAGCTATGTCTTCAGCTAATGTTTCGATCAACCTTCGTTCTCGAGCTGAACAAATACTCTTCACTAGTAAATACACCGTGTGATAATCGATCGTTTGCTCTATGTCATCTTTTGCAGATGCCCCTTTGAAGTTATATTCCAATTTCAAAGTAATTAATAATCGTTGATCTTGCAATCGTTCTTCATCAGGAACTCCAATACGACAGTAGACTTCCATGTCAGAAATAGTAATTATGTCACTAACGCTCATGGATTATCTGGGAGGCCATTTAAAGTCAGCCTCTTCAATTACTTGTTTTAACTCCCCAAGGTTGCCGACGATCAAATCGGGTCTCACCTTTTCAAGCTGACTTCGCTTATTATATCCTGTAAGCACCGCACATGATCCTATTTTTCCTATCTTTGCAGTTTCTATGTCGTGCTGCATATCTCCTATAAAAATTGTTTCCTTTGGGCATAGTTGATTATCATCAAGGATGCCTGCAATCTTCTTTCGTTTATCCATTACCCCGATATACTCCTCATCAAAGTTAAATCGTATGGATTTGGACTGCTCTTGATAGTGATCAGCATTAACCGTGCTTAGCAAAAAAGTTTTTATGCAGTTTTCTCTACAGAAATTACAGAACAACTCTGCATACGGCAAAGGTCTTATATTTTTCTGCTCTACAACAAACTTTTCCCTATACCATTTCTCTATATTTTCCATCGAGACTCCCGGAGAAACCCTGCGATAGAACGCGTCAAAAGGCAGGCTGAATTCAGAACGGAACTGACTGATCGTCAGTCCAGGAAACCCTTCTTTGTTAAGAGCATAATTGGTCGATACACGAACCGGCTCCAAATCGTCTACAAGAGTTCCTGACCAGTCGAAAATTACATTATTTACCATCAACATTTTGTGGAGAAGTTGAATTACTGGTCGAGCCTATGAACTTAAACCCAAAAAGAGCCGTTATAATTGCAATCCCAGAACAAATTAAATATGGCAACTCAGGCTCAATATCCATTAACCCTAAGGCAAATAACGGGCCAATTATGCGAGCCAAACTGCCTATGCTCTGTGTTACGCCCATAACTTCACCTTGTTGAGAATCTGAGGCATTGAGAGATATAAGTCCAAAAGTTGGAGCACGATAAACACCCGAACCAATAGCAAAAATTCCCAAGACTATTATAAGCAAGGGCAGTCCAGTCTTATCATTGCAATAAGGTATAAAAGATAAACTCAATCCTACAAAAAAAAGGCCGCTGATGATCAATATTTTTTCTCCTGCCGCTTTCACTAAAGGCCCAATGAAACCCCCTTGGACTATTGCACCTATAATGCCACAAAAAGCCATTAACCAATATGCTTTAGTTTTGGTATCATCGATTACCCACCCACCATTTTCTAGTTGCTCTATTCGCCCCGTGGAAGAAGCCTTTATACTATCACCCTTACTTGTAATAGCGATAGGCTCATCTTTTCTTATTTCAAGGCCGTCGTAAATCTCACTCCGCATTCGTTCTCCTTCCATTAAATTAATCGGATTTGAAAACGTATAATTACCGGGCGAATCCTTGGTTCCAGCGAATAACACTGCAAAAGTAGACTCAAAACACGTAAAGCAAAATGTTGCCAAAAAAAACACCCCTATTAAGCCACGCAAGTGAGGGTGGCTCAAAACACGCCTCATTTGCCCCAATCTAGGCGGTGGCTCTGCCGGATCAGAATCAGGTTTTCGACTTTCACCTAGAATAAAAAACGCCAAAATAAGATTAAATCCACAGACCCCAGCAGCTAACCAACCCGGACCGGAAACCCCAAAATAGGTCATGCCCAAAGCCCCCAAGACAGGGCCTAAGATAAAGCCCAGTCCAAACGCCATCCCTATAAGGCCCATCCGTTTCGAGCGATCTTCTGGTGGTGTTATGTCAGCGATATAAGCACTAGCAACAGACAGATTCGCACCGCATATTCCAGCTGCAACTCGAGATAAAAGTAATAATAATATTGATTGATTAATACATCCTAAGGCAAAAACGGAATATGAAATACAAGCACCCGCAGTGCTTAACAATAGCACGGGGCGCCTCCCTATTCGGTCACTTAACCCTCCCCAGAAAGGAGAAAAGATGGCCTGCATTAATGAGTAGGATGCTACTATCGCACCCGCTATTAAACCGGAAGCACCCAGTTCTTTAATGTATAACGGAAGTATAGGTAAAACTATACCAAACCCAACAAGGTCGATAAAGACTGTCAAAAAAATGACAAGTAATGATGTCTTTTTTGCCATAGCAAAGAGCGCGAACCTAGCTTTGTAGAGGCGGGCTATAAAGAATAATTGCCTTAAATATTACGAATTTTTGCAATTTGCTTACCACCTTCTTCGAGGTTTGCTGGAGCAGCTTGTTTTCCGTAAAGCCAACCCCATAATGACCTAAAGTCCTCTAAAATTACATATCCTGATGGAACTATAACTAAGGTCACAACAGTAGCAAAAATAACCCCGAACGCTAGAGAGATAGCCATAGGGACAAGGAACTGAGCCTGCACACTCTTTTCAAAAAATATCAACGGCGCCAACCCAGCAAAGGTTGTCAATGAAGTGAGTAAAATCGCCCTAAAACGTGCAACACCGCTAATTCTAACAGCATCAATCAAGTTTCTGTGAATACCCCTCTTACGGTTGACATAATCCACCATTACCAAACTGTCATTGACTACAACACCTGTAAGAGCAACAACGCCAAACATGGATAAAATAGTAAGGTCCATGCCCATTATCAAATGGCCGGCAACTGCACCAATTAAGCCAAATGGAATGGCGCACATTACGATAAGTGGCTGAATATATGAGCCAAAAGGAACCGCCAACAGTCCATAGATAATCACCATTGCAACCAAATAAGACCGAAGCATGCTTGATAACGCTACTTCCTGTTCCTGTCGATCACCTTCAAAACCATATTGAACCCCGGGATATTTGCTCAATAAATTTGGCAATTCCTCATTTCTCAAACGATAAATAATAGCATTTGATTGAACCTTTTGAGTGTCAACATCTGCTGTAATATTCACTGAACGGCGCCCATCAACTCTGGTGATCGCAGCGTAACCCACGCCCTTTTCTATTGTTGCAATCTGTTTTATCGGGACTTCGTCGCCTTCATGGGTTCGAATGCGCAGATCGTAAAGATTTTGCAGGGACTGGCGATTTTCTTGTGGGTATCTAATCATAACCTTAACGTCGTCCCTGTTGCGCTGTATACGCTGGGCCTCTTCTCCGAAAAACGCTTGCCTCACCTGTCTCGCCAAATCTCTTTGACTAAGCCCCAATGCTTGCCCCTGTTGATTCAATTTGAGGTTTATCTCCTCTTTTCCTATCCGGAAAGAGTCACTTATATCCTCAACTCCATTAATTAATTTGAGTTGTGATTTGAGCTCCGCTGCAGCCGCTTGTAGCTTAGCCATGTCTGGACCGCTTAGTCTTATGTTAATCGGTTTACCCGCAGAAAATATACTTGCGCTGAAACCTACTTCAATGGCGCCAGGGAACTCACCGGCAATCTCCCTCCAGCGCCTAGCTATTTCCTCACTACTTATGGTTCGCATCTCAGAAGGCGACACCTCAAGGTGCACCTCCCCTTTGTGGGCCCCTTTATGACTAGATCCATAATTTCCTCCAGCTTGCTCTGCCTCCCTCCTAAAAGGCTGCTCCCCTACACTGGCAAGTGAGTGCAGGATTATATTTGTATCCCCTTTGTTGTTGGCTATTTCCCGCTGCAACTGCTCTGAGGCGGCCAAAATTTTATCAACCGCGTTTCGGGTTTTCTCAACGGGAACACCCCTAGGATAAGTAACCCATGCTGCTACATTATCACCTTCCACAGAGGGAAAAAAAGTAAACCGAAAATGACCTCCTGCATATCCAGCCAAAACGATTAAAAGAGTAGATATACCCAAGCAAACCACTGCATAACGAAACCTTAGACAAAACCCCAATATGGGCTGGTATATCTTCAAGGCAAATTGTTCTGCCCCATTAGAAAACCATTGCTGAAAACGAGACCATCCCCACAGTTTTTCTGATGTTTCGTTTTTAGGTAAATTTCTTAAGTGGGCCGGAAGAATCACAATACACTCAATCAAAGAAAAAAACAGTGTAGGGATCACTATCAAAGGTATATAGCGCAGAACTTTCCCAATGTTTCCTTCTATCGCTATGAGAGGATAGAATGCTGCGATTGTAGTAAGAACACCAAAAACAACCGGCCGCGCCACCTCTTTGGCACCTATGATCGTATTTTTAATTCCTGGCCCGTTCTTCTGCTGATGGGTGTAAATGTTTTCACCCATTACAATCGCATCATCTACAACGATACCCAGAACAACAATAAAACCAAAAAGACTTATAAGACTGATTGATACGTCCATATAAGGCATCAACCAAAGCGTCCCAAGAAAAGAGACTGGAATCCCAAAGGTAACCCATATGGCCAATCGAAACCGCAAAAAAAGCGCTAGAATCAAGAAGACAAGAGCCAGGCCGGCTTTCCCATTCCTGTATAAAAGATCAAGGCGCCCCTTTAAATAACTAGAGTCATCCTGCCAAGTCTCAATGGACACTCCGACTGGCATGCTGGTCTGCGCATTCTTTACGTAATTCTTGGCCGCAGTGGATATTTCGATTGCACTTTGCTTACCCACTCTAAAAACCCTGACTAAAGCAGTTGGCTTACCATCAAATTCAGAACTTGAATCGATGTCTGCAAACCCGTTGGTGATTTCAGCAACATCCCCAAGGGCAAGGCTCGAACCATCTGACTTAGACCTCAGAGGAATTCTTTTGAAATCATTTTCGCTGTAGGCCTGGGTATTTGACCGGAGAAGTATCTCCCCCCCTTGTGTTTTTATAGACCCGCCCGGCAGATTTAATGAGCTACGCCTAACGGCATGAGCCACTTCATCAAAAGTAAGACCATATAAACGTAAGTCTTCTTCGCGTAGTTCAATAGAAACCTCATATGGGCGCACATTAACCAGTTCAACTTGAGAAATCTCAGGTAAAGCCAACAACTCATCGCGCACCCTCTCTGCTGCCCGCTTCAACGGAAGCTCTCCAACTTCCCCGTAAACGGCTATATTAATGACCTGCTTACGAATGATGAAATTTGAGATGACGGGTTTTTTAGCCTCCTCAGGAAATGTCTCAATTACATCAACTCTCGCCTTGGCCTTATCCAAGAAAGCCTCCGAATCTGTTTGCGGCTGTAGCTCGATGAATATTAACCCCACATTCTCAGCAGCAGTGGAACGAATTCGCTTAATCCCCGAAAGCCCTTGCACCGCCTGCTCAACACGAGCACAAATCATTTCCTCAACCTCGTTTGGCGTGGAACCTGGAAACGGGACCTCGATCGTAACATGATCGGAGTCAAATTCCGGAAAAACTTCCTGCTTTATGCTGGGAATAGCTGCCAGACCAGAAACAATGATAAATGCAGCCACAAGATTTGCCGCAACAGTGTTTCTGGCAAACCAATCAACAATCTGATTCATCACTATCTTTCAGCTAGTATCACCTGCATGTTTTCTACGAAAGAATCGAGCTGGGTGACACTAACTTGCACATCACTTTTCAACCCGCGAACATATACATAGTCCTGCTCACGCCTTATTAGTTCTACTTTTTTTAAACGGAGCCTTCCTTCAGCATAAATATAAACATGCCCTCCTCGGCGTAATGCTAATTCTGGCAGCTTAACTATGTTCTCAATGGGAATACCTTGAATAATAGCTTGAACATGCAAGCCAAACCTGAGCGGAACTTGATTCACTTTATAAGGCTCATCCACCCTTACCACAACGCCAATTGTCTGGGTCAATGGGTCTACATTTCCATTGATCCTTGATAAATACCCACCCCATTGATTTCGACCGGATGTTAATACAACTTCACCCAACGCCCTTAACTTTACCTCTGACACAAAAGGATTTTGAATCCCTAAAAAGCCAAACTCTTCAATTGATAGAGGCACTTCGATTTCGCAATAATCAATACGCTGAAGAACCAAGGTTTGCGTCGAAGGCACAACATAGGATCCTATGTCAACATACACAGCTTCAACTCTGCAGCCAAAGGGAGCCGTCACATAACATCTAGAAATGTTCAAAAGGGCCTGATCTCTTACTGCCTTTGCTGCAGTCAATGATGCCTTCACGCTACTTGAGGCGATGATCGCCGACTCCACCATTGCTTTTGCAGAGATCAAAGAAGCTTCAGCTTCCTTGATTTGTGGCTTTCTAATTAGTAAGTCAGGCGGTTCTCCCGCATTACCCAAGAGCTCCCACTCTCTCCTTGCCGCTAGAGACTCCGCTTGCTCTCTGATCAACACCGCTTCCGCTTGAGCCACATTAGACTCTGAGGATGCAATTTTCGCAAAAGCGTTAGTAATAGCCGTGTTGGCAGTAGCGATTTCTGACTCTGCCTTAATCAAAGCAAGGCGATAATCTTGGTCATCAATTTCATATAGTTTTCCCCCTTCATTAATAATCGCCCCCGGAACCAAGTCGGGAGATAAAGAAGAAATCTTTCCACTTATTTCAGGATGAAATTTTATTGTTCTTCTAGACGCTGCTGTTCCCTGTGAGAGAATCTGAGGCGTGTAGGTCACTGAACTAACCGAAACCACCTCAACCACCGGCCTGAATTGCTCCGTTGGCTCCGGTAAAATTTTATTACGATGCGTCAACAACCAATGAGCCCCGAAGATCCCTCCGCATAAAAATATTACTGGTAAACTAATCTGTAGTATTCGTCTCATTGACACTTCCCTTAAATTCAAAACCTCCCCCCAAAGCCAGATGAAGATTAACCCGGTTATCTATTTGATACTTTTTCAAGCGAACCCAATTCATTTTTGAATCAATATAAAGCCTTTGCGCCTCCAGCAGGTCTCTCAAGCTTCCAATCCCTTTGGCATGCCTTCCTTTATATATCTCGATGAGTTCACCATACTTGGTGGCGGCAACTAGTGACTTGCTTAACTGACGATCAAAATAAACTCCAACCTCTAGTGCTTGCTCAACCTCACTCAGCGCCTGAAGAACAATGGCCCGGTGTTCGAGTAGGAATTTTTCAGCATATACCTCCCTCTCTAAAACACGCGCCTTTCGCTCATCAGGCAATAAGATGCTTTGCGCGAGGTTGCCGCCTAAAGCCCAAACTAAAAAGTTTCCGTCGAGTAAATCCTTTAACTGATTACTAGAAGTACCTGCACTGCCAGTCAGTGAGAGCTTCGGCAACAAGCTTGATTGAGCTTCAGCAATACGTAACTCAGCAGCCCTGACGCGAATAATTGAAGCAGCTATATCAGGTCTGCGCTCTAAAACACCCGAGGGCAACCCTACTGGAATATCAGCAAGAGAAGCAGGGAGCTTACCCCAATTAAGTACTTCACCTCCTGTATTACGGCCCAGTAAAAGCTCAAGAGTTCGTGAATTACGCACTATAGAACTGGATGTATCACTCAAACGGGACTCATAGTGTGCAACATTGGCTTCAGACCGTTTTAGTTCATCCGTGGATGCGTTGCCTAGTTTATATCTTATCTCAACTTGATCTAAGGCAAGTTTCGCTATATCAACCTGCTCCTTCAAAAGTTCAACTAACTCACTCGCCTCCCCTAAAGAGAACCAAACCTTTACCACTTGTCCGATCAGAGAGTGTTCAGCAGCTTTGCTATCTAAATCCGTAGCATAGACATCCATTTTGGAGGCATTTTTGGCGTTACGAATGCGACCCCACAAGTCGACTTCCCAATTAACACTAAGGTTAGAAGCATAATTTTCAGTTCTAGATTTTATAACGCCCCCATCACCAAAGGGCAGGCCAATATAATTACTTCGACGCTTTTCCCCAATAATTGATGCATTGAGTCTAGGTCGCGATGAAAAATCAACCATGCGAGCCTGCACCCTTGCCAGCTCCATTCTTTTATGTGCTATCTGAATATCTAGGTTATTTGAAAGCCCTTCCTCAACAAGAGAGTTAAGATTTGGATTATTAAATTGCAGCCACCAGCGAGCCAAAACCGAATTAGTGCTGTTAACAGAATTACGCCACTGAGCCGGCATCTCAAACTCGTTCCGTGAACTTGGCCTCCCTTTAGTTTGGCAACCTACACAAAAAAGAACCAGACATGAACTCAATAAATACAATATGATTTTCAAGTATCAGCCTCCATTCCTGCCGCGATAAATGATACCAGCCGTTTGATGTTGCCCTCCGTATCATCGGGATTACATACACCATCTGAGACAATTTGAATTCGTTCCGAATCTGCCATTGTATGAACCATCGCCCCCACTAAAAAATGAACACGCCAGAAAAAGTCCACAGGCTTTAAGTGCGGCAAAGCCTTTTCCAGTTGAGGCTTAAATTTTTCCAAAGACAACTGAAAGTGATCTGTCAATAATCTCTGAATTTTTACATCGGGCTCCATGACCAATCTGCCAAGTAGCCTCATAAAATGCTCTCCTCCTTTTTCAGAACTTCGGCTCAACCTCAATGCAGGACCAACCAGCGCTTCAATAATCTTTGGCAATTCTACCGCACCGCCCTTTGATTGCCTTTCATACTCATCCAAGAGCGCCATCCTTTCAGCGGTCAAGGGAACTAGCCTTCGAGACACAACCGCCTCAAGCACAGACTCCTTACTTCCAAAATGATAGTGAACAGCTGCCAAATTCACCTTGGCTCGACTTGTAATGTTCCTTATAGAAGTCCCAGAAACCCCGCGCGTAGCAAATAATTGTTCCGCTACATCCATTATCCTTTTTTTTGTGGTTAACTGTGCCATAGGAATCGAACGTTTGTTTCAATTAATTGTTTAATTTAATTTTTGGGCCATTTTTGTCAATACTAATGAAAAATACGAATTAACCAAAGATATCGCCAACAGCTAAAGGGTAGCCATTCAAAAAATCTGATAGTGGTAATTGCTTTGCCCCCTGCCTTTGGACTTGAGTTACAAGAAGTGATTTTTTACCGCAGCCAATTACTATTCCATTTTTGTCTAAATGAATTACGCTTCCTGGTTGCCCTTTCAAATCAATAACTTCAGCGCAAGCAATTTTAATTATGTGATTACTATCATTTGGCAAATAAGTATAAATACTTGGCCAAGGATTGAATGCTCTCAATCTGCGGTGGATGTCCCGTGCATTCATCCTCCAATCAATCAATCCATCCTCTTTAGCAATTTTATTTGCATGAGTTGCAAGAGATTCGTTTTGCCGTTGCGGTATTAATTTACCTGAAATATAATTTGATAAATCCCTTGTTAAAATTGATGCACCTAATTGAGAAATCTTTTTAGCCAATTCAACGGCTGAGTCAGTTTCTTCAATTGGTATAGTCATTGTTGAGACCAGATCTCCAGTATCCATCCCTGCGTCCATTTTCATAAGACTGACACCAGTTTCAATATCGCCTTCGATAATTGCCCATTGGATAGGTGCTGCACCACGGTGTCTGGGGAGGATTGATGCATGAATATTTAAGGCACCATACTTAGGTAGGTCTAAAATTTTCTGAGGAAGTATTTGGCCGTAAGCCATTACAATAATTATATCCAAATCAAGGGATCTAAACGTTTCCACAGTAGCGAAATCTTTAAGGCATATTGGCTGAAAAATATTCAGCCCAAGACTATGAGTAAGATGCTTTATTGCTGAATATTCAATCTTCTTACCTCTCCCTGTAGGCCTATCAGGCTGCGTGAATACTCCAACCACATCATAGCCATCTATTTGAGTCAGCGCCTCAAGAGAGGGGCACGCGATCTGAGGTGTGCCCATGTAGGCAACCCTAATGCTCATTGTGAATCTACCGATAGAGTTGCCAAAACCTCAAGAATATCCTTGAGCACACAAATAGGTGATTGGTCAGCATTTATAGGGTGAACTAATTTTTCAGGAATCCGGTCTACCACTGATCTCGTTTCTTCTTCATAAGTCTCAAATCTATGTTTAATTACATCAAGATTTGCATCATCAAGCCTGCTCTCGATGAGCGCTCTTCTTTGTATGCGATCAACCATCTTCTGTTGATCGCGACAGGTAAGGTGCAATAATGCCATTATTTCTATGTGCTCATCCATCATTTCAACCTGATGAGCATTCCTAGGTATTCCATCTAAAAGCAAAACATCGTGCTCGGGCTGAAAGCTACCTTTAACAGTGGCGCTTTCCATTTTTTTCTGCCAAAGGGTGATGGTGAATTCATCAGGCACTAATTCCCCTTTACTGGAGTATTCTAAAAATGTTTTCCCTAGTTCATCTTCCGGTCTTAAGTTTCTAAAGGCATCCCCACTAGCAAAATAATACCAATTAGGAATACGTTCTAGTATTCTTCCTTGCGTTCCCTTGCCAGCACCCGGTGCACCGAACAGTAATACTGATTTAATTTTACTCATGATTTAGGTTAAGACTCCACGCGTATTTCCTCGATCCTGCTATATTCAAGCGTTTGCTCCAGCCACTCACTTTCAGAGGCATACACAACATTTAAACTCTCTGGCTCTAGGGCAGATATATGATGGACAGGTATAATATGCTCAGCAGTTTGTATGTAAAGTGTTTCACCTTGGCTCGGAGCTGATTGGTAAAATCGGCTGAGGTGATCCGAAAAAAAACGGTCACTAAAATGAGTATTGACTGAGCTATACCGTTCGACAGCCAAGGTGGTGCTTGCACTTGCTGCATCATCCTCGCCTACTGATAGCTGTGTCTCGTTTTTCGAAAACTCAGCGGGGCCTGAATCATTGCCTGAGGAAGTTGATGGGTGGATAATATACCGATCATTTTCTTCAGCTATTGCCTCAGCTTGAGCTTCTGCTGGATCCGGCAACAACAACACCGCAAGTGGGGCTATCACCGGGAATAATGCAGAGAGAGCGCAAACCATCTTTGCTGGGCGGTGGCGAAAGAGGGCTATCTCGTAACCCGCATAAGCGCTAAGGCCCAAAAATGATAACAAAAGAATCAACCCACTTAAACCCAGCCAATTATCAGAGCCTAGCCTACTTGCAGGAGGTGCGGGAACAATCGGGCCAGGTACTATATTAAATTCAACCCCAAAATTTTTATCATTTTTTTCCAGCATCTGAGTCGCCTCATGCTTTGCCCTAAATGGTCCGATTGGACTTGGATTTTGAATCAAAGTAGCATTATTTATCAATTCCCCATCAACATGCGGCTCAACAGGAGCCTCAACAGGAGCCTCAACAGGAGCCTCAACAGGAGCCTCAACAAATTTATCTGGGTTTGGAATCTTTATGGCAATTTCCGCCCTAATAAAACCAATGAGCTGAATCTTGGTCGCTGCATCTTTCTGAACAAAAGCCCTCTCAAAAGGTATTCTTGAAATCAGCGCTCCCAGTCCCTTGGCTGTAAAATCGCTCCAACGATAGCGAACGTAACCCGCTCGACCAGGTGATGGGTTAAAAACAATCCCTGCTTGATTGATTGAAGCTATGCCCGTGGCGGAAACTGGCGGTCGCTTATTGGTCAGTTCGAAAAGCATGGCTGACTGCACTGTAGAAACATTGCAGAGCTGAAGAAAAATAACTAGAAGTAACCCCCTCAACACATAGATTATTCCCATAAATTAGGGGGATTTTCAATCAAAATCCATGCATCCAATCTCATCTATTAACTGTTCCATTCCCCAGCTTTGCCCCCTCAAGGCAAGCCTCTCTGCTGACCGTCCGTGTTTCCAAACTGAATAGGCAATCGCCTCCACAACATTCTCTCTATAGTTAGGTTGCGCCAACATACCAGCTATATACCCAGAAAGAATATCCCCACTTCCCCCTTGCGCGAGCCCAGAGTTACCCGTGGAATTAATCAGTACTGGCCCCTCTTCCTGTGCAATAACTGAATGACGCCCCTTGAGTACAACAGTCGCCCCATAATTACGTGCAAGATTTTTTGCTGATTCATTCCGATTCTCCTGAATATAACTCACTTTACAATCTAGCATTCGAGCAGCTTCTCCAGGGTGAGGCGTAATCACCCTTGGGGCAGTTCCTTCAGGGTTAATATCACAAATCCAGTCCAAGGCAGACGCATCCACTATTATTGGGTTTGCTGACTCACGCCATAAGTTACGTGTTAACTGCCTAGTAGAATCTGGAATATCTTTACCGGCTAGCCCAGGGCCAATTAAAATAGCTGTGCTCTTACTAAGCGCCTCAACGCAATCCTTCCCTAAAGGATGCACCATTGCACTCTGGATCTGGCAAGCAACTGGTAGATATGAATGAGTAAAAATACTAACCAAACCTGGCCTAGCCATAAGAGACGATCTCGCAGAAAGTAGCGCAGCTCCATGGTATCCAGTCGATCCGGCAATTAGGCTAACATGCCCATACGATCCCTTATGAGAATCTGCAGGTCGGGGAGACAGAACACATTTCATATCAGCATCTGTCAGCCAATAGGATTCTGATTTTGGGAGCTCATCTAAAAGTCCGATTTCCGGCGCAACAAAAATAGATCCCACGTAGTCCGCGGCAGTATCACGAATTAAACCGATTTTTGGCGCACCAAAAGTTAAAGTAACATCTGCCCTCACTGCCCCCCCCATGATTAATCCCGTATCGCAATTGAGCCCCGAAGGGCAATCGACAGCTAAAACCTTTGCACTAGATAGATTAATCTTACTGATAAATTCTACCCACTTATCATCAAGACTTCTATTCAGGCCTATCCCGAAAAGGCCATCAACAATAAGCGCCGGTTTATCAGCCAAGCATCTAATCAACCCATCAAGGCAATCACCAGCGTCCTCGACTGATAAAAGAGAGACTTTCCTGTCTGGGATTTGATTGGCAGCAATTCGCGCATCTCCTCCATTATTCCCCTTGCCCGCCAAAAAGAAAACCAATTGCCCTGATTTTGTGAGTTGAAGAATATATTCAGAAAGGCATTGTCCTGCCAATTGCATTACAGATTGCTCAGGAACCCCTGACCGCACGGTACGATCTTCCCAATCGCGCATCTGCGAGACTGAAATAATAGGTAGCGGCATTAATTATTTATACAAACCAGCAACCTGAGAGTATCCGTTATACTTAACGGTCTTTACTCTTATTGGATTAGGTCCAATCATTCGCTCACTTGCCTGCGACCATCTAGGATGCGGCACTGCGGGGTTTACGTTTGATTCAAACGGATACTCTTTTGGGGCAAGAGAGTTCCACAAGGTATCCGGCTGTTTATTTGTGAATTCAATTTTAACTATGCTCTTTATGCTCTTGTAACCGTACTTCCAAGGCACAACAAGTCGAAGTGGCGCTCCATTTTGTTTAGGCATAGCCTCACCGTAAATTCCAGTAGCCATAAAAGTTAATTGGTGCATGGCCTCATCAATTCTCAGCCCCTCGGTATATGGCCAAGGATAACTTGGCAATCGAGCAAGGCCTGGCATTTCCTTAGGCTTCATTGCTGTATAAAATTTTACGTATTTTGCATCATTCTTCGGTTCCGCCATCTTCAACAATTTATTTAACTGATAGCCCGTCCATGGAACGATCATTGACCAAGCTTCAACACATCTAAATCGATAAACCCGCTCTTCAAGTCCTATTTTCTGCATCATTTCATGAGCATCAAACTTGAAAGGTTTATTGCACAACCCACTCACCTCCACCTGCCATGGGTTAGTCTTAAATTTACCCACCAAAAACCTCACATACTCCTTACTCGTGGTGAACTCATAAAAATTATTATAGCCAGTTGCCCATTGTTTATTTGTTAAAGCAATTTTTGGGTTATATTTGGGATTTCTGCGCGCAGGAAAAAGTTTAGCCTGAGCGCCTGCCTGAACACTACCGACACTAGCTAAACCTACACCCAGCCCCATTGTCTTAACAAAATCTCGTCTGCTAAAATAATCTTTTACCGGTGTAATTTCTTTTTCCGGAACGTGCCATTCTGGCTTCAGTATGACGTTTGCCATGAAATTAATATGCCTCAAAATACAAATTATGGCACGCATTTTCTATTTAACGAATGGAAAGTCGTTGCTATGGGAGCAATGTACCCACAAAAATCACCCGTGGCCCATTTACCAAATGATTATATTACAAACCATATCGTTGCCGCAATTGAAGAAGATGTTGGCAATGGTGATATAACCACCAACACCCTCATCCCACCTGAGAGTAAATCGAACGCTCAAATTGTTGCACATGAAGATATTATTTTTTGTGGTCTAAACGTTGCTGCTAAAGTTTTCAGGCATCTTGATAACGATTGCCTAATAGAAGAACTCTGCCAAGACGGGGAAACGGCGCCTAAAGGTTCAATTTTAATGCAGATTAATGCATCGACACGGTCTTTGCTTACTGCAGAAAGAACTGCACTGAATTACCTTCAGCGGCTGTCAGGTATTGCCACCTTATGCTCACACTATGTTCAGTCCGTTAACGATCATAATACTATCCTGCTTGATACCCGAAAAACTATTCCAGGCTGGCGTCTCCTTGAAAAATATGCGGTGCAGTGCGGTGGCGCTAGAAACCATCGGCGAACATTAGACGAAATGTTCTTTATCAAAGATAACCATCTAGCGTCAATGGAGGGTCCCCACCGCATACAACAGGCGGTCGATCAAGTGCGACAAGCAAACCCTAACGTTAAAATAGAAGTTGAAGCTGATACAATCATACAGGCAAAACAAGCCGCAGACGCAGGTGCCGACATTATCCTATTAGACAATATGACTCCGGAAGAAGTTAATGAAGCGCTAAAGGAAATCGGGGAAAGAGCTCAAACAGAGGCAAGCGGAGGCATAACAATTGATAACATACATGAATTTGCTCAAACAGGAGTTCAGTTTATTTCCATCGGAGCAATCACTCATTCAGCAAGATCGGTTAACCTTTCAATGGAAATATCTCAATGAAGCCAGCCGCAAAAATTCTGAGAATGCTGAGAGACTCTGAAACCGGTGTTGGCGGATCGGAGCTTTGCGAAAAAGTCGGTATTTCTAGGGCCGCTATCTGGGCTCATATGGAGGCTTTGCGACAGGCGGGCTTTGAGATCATTGCCAGTCCACACAGAGGGTACAAACTGTTAAAAAGCCCCGACAAATTATTAGCTGAGGATTTAAGATCGAGGCTCGCAACAGATTCCATCATTGGAAGAAATATTATTGTTATCGATTCTACAACATCCACAAACGATGAAATGGATTGCAAGGCGCGCGATGCTGCGCCAGAAGGATTAGTTATTTTCGCAGAAACACAAACTGGCGGCCGAGGCAGAATGGGGCGCAAATGGTCTTCCCCCATAAAAAAAGGTCTCTGGCTTTCTGTTCTCCTAAGGCCTCCTTTAGTAGCAGATGAATGCACTCAAATTACTATTGCTGCCGCAGTCGCATTGGTAATCTCCATAAAAAAAATAAATGGTGTGGAGCCTGAAATTAAATGGCCTAATGACATTCTTGTTAACGGAAAAAAAATATCTGGCATCCTCACCGAAATGAGCTCTGAGCCAGATCATGTCAAATACGTTATTGTTGGAATCGGCGTTAACGTTAACCAATCATCCGACGATATCCCGGAAGATATCAAAACAATTGCGACATCTTTAAAGATGGTTTCAGGGAAAACAGTAGATCGCTCTCAATTAGCCACCGATATTTTGCACGAATTGGATAACTGCTATAAAAAGGTGGTGGCCGGGAGATTTTCAGAAATTGGGGAGACCTGGAGCGGTTATTGCAGCACATTAGGTAAAAGGATTTCGATTAAGACCGGATCGCGTACAATAACCGGCTGCGCTGAAGCACTTGACGAAACAGGAGCTTTGTTAGTCCGAACGCAACATGGAAGGATTGAACGTATTTTGGGCGGTGATATTAACCTAGAAAAATGAGACTCTTATTGGATATCGGGAACACTCACACCCGGGCAGCTCTCACATCAGCAAACAGGCTGGCCAAAACAAAACTATTTGAAACAAAAGAGTGGTTTAACGGTGAGTCAGCCAAAACTATAAATCGGCTTGTATCTAAAAAGCACATTGATGCAACACTTTGCGCAAGCGTGGTTCCCTCTGCTACCATCAAAGTAAAGAAATTTACTAAAAAAACAGGAATTAAAACGCACTTACTTACACACAAAAATTGCGGGTTAAGAATCAATTATCCTAAACCAAAGACCATCGGCCCCGATCGCCTAGCCAACGCAATTGGAGCCTTAGACAAATTCCCTCCGCCCTTGATAGTGGTAGATTTTGGTACCGCGTTGACTTTTGATGTAGTTGACAAAAATGGAATTTATGTAGGCGGAGTTATATGCCCCGGCCTTTCAGTAATGACCGAATACCTCTATGAAAAGACAGCTCTGCTCCCTAAAGTAAAAATCAAAGACACTTCCCAATTCATTGGTAAATCAACTATAGAAGCTATGCAGATTGGCGCAGTTCACGGTTACCGAGGATTAATTTCTAATATAGTTATGGGATTAAAAAAAACTCTTCATGCAAAAAAAATAAACGTCATCGCCACAGGAGGATGTGCTGGGATCATCTCTGCAAATCTACCCGAAATATCTGCTACTAGACCCTTCCTCACCCTAGAAGGACTGCGTCTTGCTTCAGAGCGAATAAATTGACATCCTCTACGTTTTATATGAATCGGATAGATCGTTGCTTCGAGCGCCTCAAACATGAATCAAAAAAGGGCTTTATCGCATATATAGGCGCAGGAGACCCAGATTTAGAGTCTACAAAAAATATAACTCTCGAACTAGCACAATCAGGAGTAGATATAATTGAACTGGGAGTCCCATTCAGCGACCCCATAGCCGATGGGCTGGTCAATCAACTTGCAGCGCAAAGAGGCTTACAAAGTGGCACCACTACAGAGGGCGTACTTGAAACTGTTAAAGCTATAAGAGAAGAATCTGATATACCAATAGTCCTCTACATCTACTACAATTTAATTCACCGAAGAGGCCTTGAAGACTTCATACGAACCGCCGCTAAATCTGGCGTTGACGGTCTTCTTACTCTCGATTTACCTCCAGAAGAGGCTGACAATTATGAACTCATTATGGCTCAGTCAGGAATGAACAGCATTTGGCTAATCGCCCCCACAACTCCAGAGGAAAGGATTAAGATAATAGCAGAAAGAGGCAGTGGTTTTATTTATTATGTTTCACGCGAAGGTGTAACCGGAATGCGCCAGGATGTTGTAACCCAACTTAAGGACCGTGTAGATATAATACGCAAATATACCAATTTACCTATTGCCGTGGGGTTTGGGATTTCCACCCCCCCCCAAATCCACCAAGTTTCTGCTGACTGTGACGCAGTTGTAGTGGGAAGCGCCATCGTCGACCGCATAAGAAAAGGTAGCAATAACCCTAGCTTAGCATCGGAAATTGGTAATTTCACAAAAGAACTCTCATCAGGACTCAAATAAATTTTTTATGCCGCCAAAAAATAAACCATCTAATAAAGATCGCTTCGCAGTTATTTTAGCAGGAGGCAAAGGAGAACGTTTCTGGCCTTTAAGCAGAGAAGCCCATCCAAAACAACTTCTAGCTCTCTTCGATAAAAAATCGTTTCTTCAACATACTATAGAGAGAATTAAACCGCTCGTCCCTATAAAGAACATTTTTATTATTACTAACGAAACACAAGCTTCTGCAGTAAGGAAACAACTCCCTAAATTACCCAGAGAAAATGTAGTTGCCGAGCCTTGTGGGCGCAACACTTGCCCTGCTGTAAGCTTGGCCGCAGCATTAGTCGGAGCCCGAAACCCTGCAGGCACAATGGCTATATTACCTGCAGACCATCTCATTCCAAAGAAAAGCGAAAAGAAGTTTCAAAAAATCCTAGAGGAAAGTTATGATCTGGCAAATAGAGGACAAGCCATTGTCACTATCGGCATCAAACCAACCGCGCCAGAGACCGGTTATGGCTACATTAAACTAGGGGATAAACTCCCACCACCCAAAGGGCGCAAGCCTTACAAAAGCCGCTTCCATATTGCCAAAAAATTTGTTGAAAAACCAAACTATCATAAAGCAACTCAATATCTCAATGACGGCAGTTTCAGATGGAATGCTGGCATGTTTGTTTTCTCTTTTGGAACAATTAAAGAAAGCCTTCTCAAGCATCAAAAAAATCTCCATAAAGCTTGCGAGCAATGGTTTAAGATTGCTGATCAACCATTGAAACTTAACCGTCGCCTAAAGAAAGATTACCCAAAATTAGATAATATTTCCTTTGACTATGGTATCATGGAGCATGCCAAGAACACGTTAATTGTGGACGGTGATTTTGAATGGGACGACCTCGGTTCGTGGCCCGCCCTTTCGAGGCATTTGAAATCTGACTCTGAAGGCAACTGCTCAGAAGGAGACCCAGTATATGTAGATGCAGCTCGCAACATTGTATTTGATGGAAGGCTCAAAAAAAACCGAAAACCCATTGCCATTGTAGGATTAAGAGACTGCGTAATTGTTCAAACCGAAGACACCGCTCTATTTGCACACAAAAAAGCGACATCTAAAATGCGCGATCTGATCGTAAAAATTGCGCGCAGCAAAAGCCACAAACACCTAATTTAACCTACGCCCAGCAGTTCTTGCTGCCATGGCAAGACATCATTTAGCACCCCCTCAGCCCCGCAAGCCAACTTCACCATAGTTGCGCGACTAGCAATTATCGTTGGATCAATTGATAAACTATCAGCATGGCAATCGCGTCTCTTCTGCAAGTCCTCAAAACGTTGTTTTTGTATTGATGTTATGTGCTTTCTCGGAGGAGGTTTATGAGGCGAAGGCCATTCTTCACTCGGACAAGAAATTGCTTGTTTAATGCATTTTCTAATTTCCCTTCGCCGATGTTCAGGAATTCGCCCTGGCAACAATTGTTCGATTTCTGCGCCCTGAGCTGTAGCATCAGATATCTTAATCATAACTTCAGGTGACAGAACAAAATAGGGAGGACGATTACGCCTCTTTGCCTCTTTTTCACGCCAAAGCCACAACTCACGTAAAACGCCAAGAGATTTTGAGTTTAAACGTGCACTGCCTTTTATCCTCCAAACTTTGTCTGGGTCGGGGGTGCTGATATTTGAATTATCACGAACCAACCGGTCACACTCCTCCGAATGCCATTCGATACGCCCAGCGGCCTCAAGTTCTGTTTTTAGTGCCGCAGCCAAAGGCTGCAAATGCCTTGTGTCATTGAGCGCGTATTCACTCATCTCATCTGTTAGTGGACGTTTCGCCCAATTAGCCTTTTGAGAGGTCTTTTCGAGCTCAACACCCAATATTTCTTTTGTTAAATGTGACAACCCAAACTGCCTTCTACCTAACAAACGTGCTGCCAACATCGTGTCAAAAATATTTTCGGGAACAAAGTCATGACCCATTTTTAATAGCCGAACATCATAGTCGGCACCATGCATTATTAATGTTTTATTTTCCAGTATTGAAAAAATCTCTCCTAAATCCATTCCTGCTAAAGGGTCAACCAATACATCATTTCCAGGAATAGACAGCTGCATAAGGCAGAGCTTCTCCGGATATGCGTGCAAGCTGTCTGCCTCAGTATCCACCGCTACCCATTCAGCCCGATCGAGATCACGAACAAATGAAGACAGTAATTCCTCCCGGTCAATCACAGGCGCGCAGTAAACCCAACCAAAACGTAAGCGTCGAGAATTAGCACCTCCAATTATTAACAGGATAATGAAATTCAATTTGCCCACCAACGCTGCAAATCTTATGATGACCTATCGGAAGGGTGGCTGAGTCCGGTCTAAGGCGCTCGATTCGAAATCGAGTGAGCGGGAAACCGTTCCGTGGGTTCGAATCCCACCCCTTCCGCCATTTCGACTCTGTTTTTGTGGGATAATAATTCGTTTCTAAAAAGTTAACACGAATTAACACGTTTTTTCCCGGATTCTCTTCGCATGGATTGCATCACGTTAATCACGTTGCACCATGTTGATCGTAGGGTGTCCCTAGGGTGTCCCCTCAAATCCTTGAAGGGCCACCCCTTTTAGCACTGTGTGTGTGCGCTTAAATGCCAAGGGTGTCCCTTGGTGTCCCCTCTTCACTACTTTATAAATTATCTAAAATGCGTACTATGGGGGGACGTATGGTCACTCACGCGGAGGAGGGGCCACCCCCTTTGCCGCTCAATGGTGATTGGCAAAAAAGTTTGTGACGCATATTCAACAAATAATAATCGGCAAAAATAGTTTCGTGCAACCGGATATTTTCATGCGTGAGAAATATGGCATTCACACGAAACATTTTTAGGTGTTGTTGATTCGGTGTTGGTTGCGTTGCTTCACGTTGCATCATGTTGCTACAACATTAACGGAAACATTCGTTCGATTTTTCTCGTCTAATTTGCTACATTTATTGAGTGGAATTAGGTGAGTTTGGATGGATCATATCAACGGCGTGAACATGCTGGAGGCGCGCCAAAAGTCGAACGCAGTCAGGATCAATGGATCTCGACTTGTGATTTTCCGTATGAAGTTTTGCACGACTTTGCACATGAAGGATCGAGAGAATATCCCATCGAAAAATTTGGCGATGCGTTAAAACAAATTGCAATGTGGATCACGAACGATGGCAGATTTCAGGAGCGGGGCTTGGCCGATCGGGCGATGGTGTTTGCCTTTATGATTTGCCCTGGCGCGGTTGGCTGCTCGACGCAAGCTGAGCTGGCCGCAAAAATGAAATTAAGTCGAAGCCAGGTCAACGAATACGTGAAACAGTTTACACGTTCATTCGGTTTTGTTTGTGGTGCGACATATTCAAACCGTCAGCGCGAATCGCGCGAGAAAAATGGGAACTCAATCCCCAATTAGGAGAAGTAGGTTCTTCCAGCGGAAAAGCGAAGGGGTGTCCTTTGCGGCATTTCGTTTTTATAGTCTCAGACTTTTGAAACGCATTTCAGTTATCATTCCAAAGGAAATCGAAAATCCATGTGAAACACTCCGCCACCCTTTTACGGTCAACAAAACAAACGTCTCAGAGCTTAATTGTGAACCAAAGAAAGCACAGTCAGATGCCTCTTTGTGATATAGCTATCCCCATAAATGCCCAAGCTGTCTGAGAGGCTATAAGGATGCTAAACAAACAAGCAATGGAGATGATGCGCAGCGTGTATTCTCAACCTAAGCCTAAGTCGAGAAAGATCCTTGAGACTAGAGTTAAAGGAGGCTGTGGATGCACAGACTTTCACACTCTAAAGAAGCCCCCTATTGGTTGTGCTACACGGCTTCCGATCGAGCTTAGTGGTTAGCCTTCCCGTGAAAGCCTTGAAGGTTGCCTCGCTACCTCGGATTATCTACCAAATGCTGCGTCTATCTGCGCACTAATCTCTTCAGGGATGAATGAAATCCTCTTGCCCAGCGAAAGATCTTCGCCCACAATTAATCTATCCTTGTGGTATCGCACAGGAACAAAGATATGAATCATAATCTCAGCAGACGTAATTTCATCAAAAGTTCCTCCTGCCTATTGATCCCAAGCTTCTCTCAGGGCAAGGAAAAAAAGGCAGCACTCGCAATGGGCTTTGGAACCTATGGTCTGCCCGGGTATTCCGTACCGGAGGCAATTCGTCTGGTTGCCAAAACAGGTTTTGACTCGATTGAGCTTGCAGCCATGCCGGGCTATCACGGATCTCCCGAAAAACTTACAAAGCCCGTAAGAATCGAAGTTCGCAAACTGATTGAAGAATCGGGCATAAAACTTGGAGCGCTCATGGGCTTCCCCAGGCCAGATCCCTCGAAAATGAGGGAAAATAAAGACAGAATGGAAAAGTTGCTGGAATTGAACTTGAATCTAAGTGGGAAGAAGAAGCCACCCTTGATTCAATCCGTTCTCGGAGGCGGACGATGGGATGAAAAGAAGACTGTTTTTCGTGATTGCCTTGGCCCGCTCGTGGAGCTCGCTTCAAAAGCAGGGACACAACTCTCGATCAAGCCTCACAGAAGCCATGCGATGTCTCGTCCCGAACAGGCAGTTTGGCTCATTGAACAACTTAACGCGAAAGGCAAGCTTAGCCTGACGTTCGATTACAGCCACTTTGCCTTCCGCGAAATGGCAGTGAAAAAAACGGTAGCCATCGCACTACCTCACACAGGCTACGTCGTGGTCAAGGATGCCGTAAGGCAGCAAAACGGGGGGATTGACTTTCTTCTACCCGGAACAGCGGGTGGATTTCCTCACGCCCAAGTCCTCAAGGCTTTTTCCCGAGGGGGATACCATGGTGAAGTCTGTTGCGAAATCAGTTCCATGGTTTGGCGTAAAAAGGGGTATGATCCGCAAGCTGCGACCAAAACTTGCTTTCGAAACATGAAAAGGATGTTTGCGGAAGCCGAAATAGAAAGAAAACCGTGATCCGTCTGGAGCAAATCATAAATCAACATAATTTGCTTTGATTTGATCATGAATAAAAGAGTTACCATACTTTTTATTCTGCTGCTAGTCATCTTCTGTCTGGATGCGGATGAGATTCCAGGTCCCGTTGCATCTGCTCTCAATCAGCATTGTG
>CAJWKQ010000025.1 GCA_913041895.1 uncultured Verrucomicrobiales bacterium | reverse complement strand
AATCTGCATCAGCCTTTGCTTGATTTCCTTTCAATGTGCTCAAGTAAGCAGCAATAACTGCTGCTTCAGAAGAGGCAATTTCTCCATGTAGGACCTTAGGCATTCTGGCATCCTTACGCTGAGCGCTTGGATCCAAGATCCACGAGGCAAGCCATGTCCGATTCAAGCGATCTCCTATTGCTGAAAAATCCGGACCACTCATCTCAAACTCTGGAATCAGGGATCCCTCGCTGGAATGACATCGAATGCAACGATGTTTAATAAACAGCTCTCGACCTTTCTCGACCATAACCGCCTGAGCAAGCTGAAGGTTCGGTAAATGTGTAAGCTGTCCACTACGAATTGGTTCATGAGGCAGAGGAGCGTCTGGCCGCTCACTCCAAAAAACCCTCAAGGCTGCATCTCCTTTACTCGGGCTTGAATAAGTTACCTTTATGGCATTAGCACCTTTGTTGAGTCGCACGGCTTTTGTCTTAGCTCGCGCAACTCCTCCTATCCCTTTGAGGTCAAGTAAGACAGCGTTATTAACCTCCAGCTTTACACCCCCTTTCCCCGTGGCATGAAAGGAATAGTCCCCTCGCAAATCAATATTAACAAATCCTTCGAAAGTAGCCGTGAAACGACCACTAGGCACAAATGGTGAGGGAGGCTTGCCCTCAGGCACATACAACCAGATGTTCGGTGTTATCGTCTTGGCCTGAGCTTCTCCCACTTGCCATGTCAGTACTAGACCTGGCTGGGACTCAGCGTCCTGCCCACAAACTGAAACCACCAAAGCAGCCAAAAAAATGGCAATGAAAATCCGCATTAAATTGATGTAGGAAAGCGGACTTTATAGCTCGACTGATCCGTCTAATCAAGACAGGGCTTTGAAGTAAAGTTAGTCAGCTTAACTGGTTTGCCGCAGTTTTTTGAATTAAATTGCCCATTGACCTGTCGGCAAATAATGCTCAACTACCCGTTAATTACGCCTCCGTTCTTGACGGAAAACCTGCACGCTTTTAGGTTGACCCGCTCACCGCGTCAGCGGGTTTATCTTATTTAGCATCGTGAACCTAAACGTTGAATTAGAAGATCTCGGACCCTGCAAAAAGCAGTTACGCTTTAACCTCCCTGCTGAAGATGTAGGCGTAGTCATTAATGAGGTAACCAAACAGTTTCAAAAGGAGGCCAACATTTCGGGCTTCCGTAAAGGCAAGGCTCCCCTAGGCAAGGTGGAAGCCCGTTTCAAACAACAAATAGAACAGGAAACAAAAAATAAACTACTTAGGGATTCATTCCGGAAGGGCATTGAAGATAACAAATTGAGGCTGCTTTATGAACCTGAAGTTGACCCTGCAGATGTTCAATTCGGAAGAGGCGATCCCTTCTCCTTTCTTGTAAATGTGGAAACGGTCCCAGATTTCGAATTACCAGACTACAAAGCAATCCCTACTGAAAGCCCTAAAATCAACGTTACCGATAAGGATGTAGAATCCGCAATCAACCACCTGCGCGAAGGCCGTGCTGAATATAAATCTCAAGACCGAGAGGCAAGAGATGGTGATTACATTAATGTGAGTTTCACCGGGACCATTGATGGCCAGCCGGTTACAGATTTTTCCGCTACAGCGCGCGGTTTAACCGAACAAAAGAGTATGCCTCTACATGTACACGCTGAAGCTGAACACGATCACTTTATTCCCAACTTTACCGGGCAGCTTATTGGCTCAAAAAAAGGAGAGTCAAAAACTATCGAGGTTACTTTCCCTGATGAATATCCCGCACAGCCCAAGTTGCAGGGATTAAAGGCCATCTATGAGGTAACTATAGATGAAGTTAAGGAAAAGGTTTTACCTGAGTTGAACGATGAGTTTGCCAAAAGCTGGGAAGCTGAAAACCTTGATAAACTCCTTACCGGAGTCAAAGAGGACCTCGAGGCAAACCAAAAGGGTCAAGCAACCCAAATGGTGCGTATGCAGGCCAAAAAAGCTTACATAGAAAAACTAACCTTTGACGTGCCTAGCTCAATCCGCGAGCAGGAAATGCAGAGTGAAATCCAATCCATTGTCCGCCGCCGCCGGGCACAAGGAGACTCTGAAGAAAAAGTAGAAAAAGATAAGGACCAGATTACAGCAGAAGCCAATGGCTCAGCAATAGACAACCTTCGTTGGTATTTCGCCCACAAACGAATTGCGGAGGAAGAAAAAGTTGAAGTCAGCAAAGAGGACGTTCTTGGTGTTGTCGCCATGCAGGCGCAACAGACGGGCAGAGACCCCCAAGAGTACATCAAAGAGTTAGCAGAAAAGAAACAAATCGGCTATATTCAAAATCAGTTGTTAGAATCAAAGGTCATCGACCTCATTGCAAAACATGCCGATATCACCGAAATCGAGCCACTGAAGCAAGAAGCTAATCCGCCAGCAAAAGACGACACTGGTGACTGCTGCGAAGATGGCACTGGTGACTGCTGCGACTAATCAACACACTAAGAGTTGACGACAAGCAATCCGGGACTACAATCGCGCGCGATGAAAAAGATTTGGTTACTATCCCTCGCGCTACCCGTGTTGATGATACCGGCTTGTGGCGGCACTGAAGAACCGCCACCTTCAGAACCTTCTGAAGATATTGCAGGTCCTCCACCTGAAGGCGAAGATGACGGCACTGGCGGAGCAAACACACAATAAAACGTGTACACACTGCCGTTGAAGCTTCAGGTTTAAGCCAATAATTAATTAAAACGGCAAGCAAGCGCTGCATGAGTATTCTGCAGCGTTTTTTTTGTCGCCTCCCAATCCAAACACGCATCGGTAATACTTACTCCGTAGTCGAGCTCGTTGACATTTGAAGGCACTTTCTGATTTCCCCCCTTAAGATTGCTTTCAAGCATTACCGCGTGAATATGCCTGTTACCGGAGGTAATTTGTTTAGCTACATCCTGCAGCACCAGCGGTTGCCGGTCAGGGTCCTTGGAACTATTGCCATGGCTACAATCGATCATTATTGATGGGTTGATGCCTGCCTTTTCTGAATTGGAAACAGCATCGGCTACGTGTTGGGATGAATAATTCGGGCCATCAGCACCGCCACGAAGAATAATTTGACTATCCGGATTACCGGCGGTCGTAACGGCGCTCGCTCTTCCCTCAGAAGTGATACCGAAGAACGTTTGTTCCTTGGTCGCGGCCACAATGGCGTTAATAGCCACATTACAGTCTCCAGCTGTTGAGTTTTTGAAACCCACCGGCATTGAAAGACCACTGGCCATTTGACGGTGCGTTTGACTTTCCACGGTCCGCGCTCCTATAGCTGCCCACGAAAGTGAATCGGCAATATATTGCGGAGTAATCGGATCTAATAACTCTGTAGCAGTCGGAATACCCAAGTCCAAGACCTCACCGAGAAATTGGCGGGCAATACGCAAACCGGAAGGTATATCGCACGTTCCGTTAAGGTGCGGATCCATAATCAACCCTTTCCAACCAGTGGTCGTTCGAGGCTTCTCGAAGTAGACGCGCATTATGATAAGCATCCGGTTGCCCAATTCTTCAGCCAATTCCCTTAACTTTTCTGCATACTCCAGACCTGCTTCAGGGTCATGAATTGAGCAAGGACCCACAACAGCCATCAACCTCTTATCTTTTTGGTGAATAATGTCGTGAATCTCACGGCGGGCTTGCCCCACAAATTCTATTTGCTTTTCAGTACGCGGCAGAAGAGCAGCCAGCTCTGAGGGGCTGGGTAACGTAAGCGAGGAGACGACGCGAGTATCGGTTACTTTTTGCACGGGGGCGGGAATGAAAATCATTAAGCCGACTCTTGTAAAGCTTCACTTTACCAAGCGTCGATGCATCAACCTTATCGCCAACCAACATAAAGCCATTGTTACAAACAAAAGGTAGATAACATGAACACCCAAGTCCCGGGGAGTAAGATTTAGAAACGCACCACGAATTAGGGCACATACATGTGTCAGAGGGAGTATATGAGCAAGTTGATTAGCCCAAGCCGGCAACTGGCCTAAAGGGAAAAAGGTACCGCTGAAAAGAAACATAGGAAAAATTAATAGAAACACAGGTAGATTAAAGGCTTCGATTTTGGGTGATAAAGCCGTGACAATAATACCCACTGAAGAAAACAATAAACCACCTATCGCCGCCACCGGAAGCACCCAAAAAGCCGAAGGCCAAACCGGCAGTTCAAAGAGAGTCAGCATACACAGCATGATTGTCCCAGCAACAAACGCCTTGGTCGCCCCCCAGAGAAGCTCCCCAGCGATCACGTCCTCAACCAATAAAGATGTCGCTATCATGGCGTCAAACGTCCGTTGGTAATACATTCGAACGAAGGATGAATACGTGGTCTCAAAGAAAGACCAGAACATCACTGCCACGGCCACCACACCCGGAGCCACAAATTGTAAATAACTAATTTCTTGGCTTTGAAATGAAAAATCCTCAACTAAACCACCTATCCCAAAACCGAACGCAAATACATACAACACCGGCTCCATAAGCGGCGGAAGGAGATTTGTATACCAGGTAGTAAGAAGCACCTCACCGTTGCGGCGCCAAACATGCAAAGCACGAAAAGAAATATTGCTGAGCTTTGCCGTTTGCATTTCAATCTCTCAACACACGACCAGTTCGCCTCAGAAATACATCTTCCAAAGTTGCCTGCCGAATTTGACGTTCCTGTTCTGGAAAACGCGATATGATAGCCCCTGCAACCTCACCTCCAACACGGTCATATATGTATAATCGCCCCTCAATCTGCTCCATGGGCCATTTCTCCTGTCGGAAAAAGTCAAGTACCTCACCGGGCATATTCCATAATTCAACCACTTCACGACCGACCTCGGTTTGCACCAATTTTTCCGGTTCACCCTCTAGTAAAATTTTACCTTCATCCATTACTATCACCCTATCAGTCAATTGGCTGGCTTCTTCCATATAATGAGTAGAGAGCAGCACCGTAACCCCCTCCTGACTCATGCGACGCACAAGTTGCCAAACTAGCTGACGAGCCTGAGGGTCGAGACCAGTAGTAGGTTCATCCAGCACCAAGAGTCGTGGCTCGTTCAGTAATGCCCTCGCGATCATTAGCCTCCGTTTCATACCGCCAGAGAGTTCGATTATGGAACTGTCCGCCTTTTCGGTAAGACCCACTTTCTCAAGCAACTGATCCACACGACTTGCTGCAATTGACTTTTCAATTCCGAAATAACGTGCAAAGACAAGTAGGTTCTTTTGGACTGTGAAATCCGGATCTAGATTATCTTCCTGTGGGCAAATACCCATCATCGACTTTACTGATCTAGGATGCTCAGACACATCATGGCCGAACACACGTATTAACCCATCAGTAATGGGACTGAAACAGGTTAGCATCCGAATAGTGGTTGTCTTACCCGCACCGTTGGGTCCAAGGAGTGCCACGCATTCGCCTCTTGAAACTTCGAAATTAACCCCTTTCACTGCCCCAAAGTCACCATAACACTTCGTGAGGTTACATGCTTCTATGGGTTTGCAATCAGTCACGAAAAACTAACAATCTCCCTCCAACTCTCTGAGTACTTCCGGATCCCTTACATCCACCCATCGCCCGGCAATAGCTAGTCCGGCCAAAATATGCTCTTCGGACAACATGGCTTCAAGCGCATCTGTTAGTTCGTACTCTCCCCGAGGCGATTTGCTTAGCTGAGCGGTGTATTCGAAAATGACGGGATTAAAGCAGTAAATCCCCGCATTGTACCAGACGGGCTCTCCTAGTTTAAGCAAACCGGACGCCCGAAGATCAGCAAGCTGATCTTCTGAAGGTTTCTCTACCAAGTGTTGGAGTCGAAATTCCTGATCGAAGAAGAACAGGCCCCCTTTGGTTACATCCTCACTCCCGGTGACCGTCACCAATCCTGAAAACTCTCCTTCTGCCCACCGGCCGAGCATTTGCTGGTATGTGTCGGCCTTAACTAGAATATCTCCATAGGTTAGAAGAAAAGAGGAATCCCCAACAAATTCCTTGGCCAATTCAGAGGCTTTTCCGGTGCCATCTTGTACCAGTTGGCAAACATATTTGATAGACACCTGTAAGTCAGTGCCATCTCCAAAATAATCTTCAATTACCTCGGCCTTCCATCCAGTAACCACACAAAACTCGAAAACACCAACGTCTCGAAGCCCAGTTATAATGTGCTCTAAAATAGGTCGACCTTCTACTGGCAGCATCGGCTTGGGTGTCTCGTCGGTGAGCTCACCCATCCGTGTCCCTTTGCCTGCAGCAAGTATGACTGCCTTCATCGGCTGCTATTTAGCTTTGCCCTGATTGGCGACCGATTCCATTGCGGCCTTAACGGCTGCCTCATCACCAAGATAATAATTTTGAATCGGTTTCAGTTCCTCATCCAGCTCATATATCAATGGCATACCAGTGGGAATATTTAACTTGAGCACTTCCTCTTCAGATAGATCATCAAGATATTTAACCAATGCACGCAAACTGTTACCGTGGGCTGCGATGATGATACGTTTCCCTTCCTTAATTTCCGGAGCAATGGATTCATGCCAATAAGGTAAGAAACGGTCCACAGTATCTTTAAGGCACTCGGTTAAAGGCAATTGGTCTTCAGCCATGCCAGTATAACGCGGATCATTACCCGGATACCGCTGATCATCTTTCTCCAATGAGGGAGGGGGAATATCATAGGAACGACGCCAAATAAGGACTTGTTCTTCACCATGCTCCTCTGCAGTCTCAGCCTTATTGAGCCCTTGCAAGGCTCCATAATGACGCTCGTTTAATCTCCAATTTCTTCGCACCGGCAACCACATTTGATCCATCTCATCGAGTGCAATCCACAGCGTTCTGATAGCCCGCTTAAGCACAGAAGTGTGAGCCTTATCAAAAACAAACCCGTTTTCCTTGAGAACCTTGCCGGCCGCCGCCGCTTCTGCACGGCCCTGATTAGTCAGATCCACATCATGCCAACCGGTGAACCGGTTTTCCAGATTCCATTGGGACTGACCATGTCGAAGTAAAACAACTTTATGCATGGGAGTGAAGCAATCTAACGAGTCGTAATTGACCTGTCAGTAAAAACGTGTGGCATATGAACCAAGCGCACAGCACTACCATACAGGTAGAAGCCCTAAAGAACTAAAAGTCGACGAGCTCCACATCAAACACCAGTGTGGCAAAAGGAGGGATCAGCCCTCCGCCGGCACCTCGCTCTCCATAGCCGAGTTTGTGTGGAATAATTAGAATACGACGCTCCCCTTTCTTCATTACTGAAAGGGCTTCGTCCCATCCAGAAATCACCATACCCTTCCCGACCTGAAACTTGATAGGTTCATTGCGATCACGTGAGCTGTCAAATTTTTTACCGTTTGCCAAGGTTCCGGTATAATGTGCTGAAATACGCGTTCCGGCTACAGGGGGCTTACCTTTACCTTCCTTAAGCACTAGGTATCGCAAGCCACTTTTGGTGGTAATGAGCTTGGCATCATTTTCCTTTTGATACTTCTTTATGATAGATAGCACCTTCTCTTCTTCTTTTTTCATGCGCATTTCAAAGGCAATCTTCTTTGCATTCACCTTTTGATCCTTAATCTTATTAAAGTGCTCTTCGCCCCCCTTGAAAGCTTCAGCTTTTTTTCCAACTCGAATAATTTTTACACTTTTTAGCTTATCCCCCTTCTGTATTGCATTGACTACAGCCTGATCCTTTTTCCCCAACACCTCTCCAAAGACAGTGTGCTTTCCGTCCAGCCACGGTGTCGCTTTATGGGTAATAAAAAACTGACTACCGTTTGTCCCAGGGCCTGCATTGGCCATTGAGAGAATTCCGGGGCCTACGTGCTTCAGGGTCGGATCAATCTCATCATTGAAACGGTAGCCCGGACTTCCCGAGCCGGTGCCTGAAGGACACCCTCCCTGAATCATAAAATCCGCAATCACTCGGTGGAAATTCAACCCATCATAAAAAGGCTTACCTTCCTGACCCTTGACTTTGCCCCCATCTATTGAGTAGAACTTTGTGCCTTCAGCCAGCCCCACGAAGTTTGCAACGGTTAAAGGCGTTTTCTCAAATTCGAGCCTTAGTGTAATTTTACCCCTGGAAGTAGTCAGTTGAGCATAGAGTCCATCAGCCAGTTTCTCCGCACCAAAAGAAACAGATTTTAAAATTGCTAGAAAAAGTAAGATTGTTAGAGCACGCATAACTGGTTAAAAATCCACTAATTCAACTTCAAATACAAGTGTGGAGGACGGGGGAATCCTAGGCGGGCTCCCATTTGGCCCATACGCCAAATCAGACGGTATAATTAAGGTGCGCTTTTCTCCCTTTTTCATGTCGCTCAGCGCTTCATCCCACCCTTTGATTACTTGGCCTGTCCCAACGACAAACTCAAAGGGAGTCCCTCGTTTCACCGAACTATCAAACTCCGTTCCATCCAACAGTTTACCCACATAGTGGGCTTTAATTTTTTTCCCTTTGCCAACTTTTTCACCTTCACCCTCCTTGGTTCTAACGTATTGCAGACCACTATCAGTGGTTACCAAATTAGATTTCGGGTAATCTTTCTTAAGTTTTGCAATGATCTCAGCCATTAGTTTTTTATCTGACTGAACCTCAACAATCTCAAGATCAAATATCAAAGTCGAATATGGCGGCACGTCCTGACCCGCACCCGCAGCACCAAATCCTAACTCATGAGGAACCACAACGGTCCGTCGCTCCCCCTTTTTCATGCCCTTCAAACCCTGCCCTAACCCTTTCAGTCGCATTGGCGATCCAACAGGCATCTTTATAGGATTTCCATTTTTACTGGTATCATCAATCACTTTGCCATCAGTCAATTTGAACACCAAATTAACCATAATTGTGTCACCTTTTTCGGGCAAATCGCCCGAGCCCGGCTTGGTGACGATATAGCGTAAACCGTTGGTTGCTGAAATTACTTCGGCTTCATATTTTTCCGTGAGAGAGGCCAATAATGTCTTAACTTGCTCTTCATCCTTTTTCATTTTTTCTTCAAACTTCGCTTGCTCAGCTTTTTGCTTTTCGGCCTGCCGCTTCTTATTCTCCTCAGCAAACTGATTAAAATGGTCTTCGCCACCTTTGAAGGCTTTAGCTTCGTCGCCATTACGAATAATTGTCACGCTGTTGATCTTATCGCCCTTAACAATAGCATTCACAACGGCCTGATCCGTTGCATCCACAACTTTTCCAAAGACCGTATGCTTCCCATCCAAGTGTGATGTTGCTCGATGTGTGATAAAAAACTGGCTTCCATTTGTGCCGGGACCTGCATTAGCCATGGAGAGAATTCCGGGTCCTACGTGCTTCAGCGTCTCATCAATTTCATCAACAAACCGGTAACCTGGGCTTCCCGAGCCAGTGCCTGAAGGGCACCCTCCCTGAATCATAAAGTTCGCAATGACCCTGTGGAAATTTAAACCATTGTAGAAGGGCTTCCCTTTTTGATCCTTTGGGCCACTTCCATCCGTTGAATAAAATTTAGTGCCTTCAGCAAGTCCCACAAAGTTCGCCACCGTTTGGGGTGTTTTCTCAAACTCCAGCTCGATGCGAATTTTACCCTTAGCAGTATCTATAATGGCAAACAGTCCCTCACCCAATGGCTGGGGTTTCTGCTGAGCAGTCGGCAGGACGGCTGGATCAGCATCGTCGCCACCAGAATCCTGGGATCCCACTGCCTGGGGAGACTCGCCTGCAGGCTCCTTTTTTCCGCAACCGACAAAGAGACCAGAGCAGAAAAGCGCAAATAAGATTATGTTGAGATAGTGTTTGATTCGCATGCAGAGCTCATGAAAGCGGATTAGAAGCTGCTGGCGAGACTTTTCTGCGTTTTGGCTTGGCAAATTGACTTTTGCACGCGACTTTGCGACGACCATGAGTGAGACCCAAGATGAAGTTGCCGTAATTAGTACCTCTAAAGGAGAGATAGTTATTGAGTTCTGGCCGGAAACAGCTCCCAACACGGTAGAGAACTTCAAGAAACTTTCCAACGAGTCATTTTATGATGGCACCTGCTTCCACCGCATCGTTAAAGGCTTCATGATTCAAGGCGGAGACCCCCTCACCAAGGATCCCTCAGAAGAGGGACGTTGGGGCACCGGTGATGCCGGCTACAAGATTGATGCTGAATTCAGCGATCGCCCGCATAACAAAGGTGTTATATCAATGGCACGCTCCAGTGATCCAAATTCTGCAGGCAGCCAATTTTTCATCTGTCTCAAGCCCGCTAATTTTCTGGATAACGAATATACCTGCTTCGGCGAAATGATTAAGGGAGAGGATGTACTGGATGCGCTGGGGGCAGTCCCTTGCGGAGGCGGGGGCGAAAACAGCCGACCTGAGGAAAGACAGGATGTGCACTCCATTACAATTGTTTCCCGGGCTGATGCTGGTGTGGAATGACCGAAAGTGAACAAGCAGCCTTAGAACAGGCCTTGCAACAATTTGGCGTTCCGGAAGATAAAGCTCCCGATATGGCAGCTCAACTTGATAAGCGTGCGCGCCAACTTTCTGAAAAAGGAGAGCGCACTTACAATCAAGCACTTTTCCACCTCTTAAACCTGATGAAAACCGCTCACGAGGAGCGCAACCAGTAATGCCCGAACCTGACCCGACGCGACGTGTCCAAAAATGGGAGAAGCGTAAAAGTCAGCTCTTAAGCGAACATCGCATTTTCAAAATCCGGGAAGATAATGCCGTTAATCCCCGCACTGGCTCAGAACATAAGATGGTGGTATTGGAGTGCCCTGACTGGGTCAATATTATCGCCCTCACGCCTGACCGCGAAGTGGTATTAGTCGAGCAATACCGTCAGGGTTCAGAAACGGTGGAATTGGAAATCCCCGGAGGGATGATGGACCCGGGCGAAACCGATCCGGTAATCACTGCAGTACGTGAACTCACTGAGGAAACCGGCTACACAGGCGAAAATGCCCACAAGATTGGTGAGTGCTTTGCTAATCCGGCTATCATGGATAACCGTGTCCATACCATTCTGGTTGAAAACTGCCGACTCACCAATGAAGTCCAGTTTGATGCAGGTGAAGACCTCGTAACGGTTTTAGTTAAAGCCGATGATCTACCACAAATGGTTAAGGAGGGAAAAATCCGACACTCCATTATTCTGGCAGCCCTCCAGTTCTTCGCCTTGGAAAATTAGCCTCCCTATTTATTCCTGACCTCTTCCTTTTTCTCTTCTAGCTCCGATTGCAGTGTTTTTTTGTCAGAAGCCAGTTCCCGCTGCAATTGTTCCAGTGCTTCAAGGTCTCCTGACGCCTCGGTCTCGGCGATCTTGCCACCCAAGAACACCTCGCGCTCAGCTAGTTTGGATTTGTACAAATTATCGAGCTCTGCCAATTCAGTCTTTTTCTCGTCACTCAAAGATTGATCGGGCGATTCCTTCTGCAGTTTCTCCATCGCCAGTTCATAGGCACTTTTCATATCAATTAATTCCTATTCTTAGTTGTTTCTCTAGACCAATATTTACATTTAATGGGCCTCTTGCCAGTGCTTTGCTTTTGACACCTGATTGTGGGGTCGATTCACTCAGCCGCGCAAGATTCAAACATGCCCGGTTCCATCCAACTGCTCTGCACCGATTTTGACGGCACCCTACACTCGGACTTTACACAACCGCGTGTCCCGGTGGCTTTGCAGGAGAAAATTGGCGAATTACAGGCATCGGGCACCCAATGGATCATCAATACCGGTCGAACGCTGGAGGATCTACAGTCCGGACTGGAACAAGCCCAACTTAGCGTAAAACCAAACTATGTAGTGGTCGTCGAACGCGAGGTTTTTAAGTGCGTAAATGGGGATTACCAGCCCCACAGTCAGTGGAACGAGGATTGTACGGCCACCCAAGCAGCCCTATTTGCTAAAGTAGCAGGCCAGTTGCCTGAGCTTTTTGAATGGGTAAAGAATCATTTTGATGCGCAGGTGTATGAAGACTGCTGGTCTCCTTTCTGCCTGATTGCCCGCAACAATGCCGATGCCGATGCCATCCAGGAGTATGTCAATCAACACTTTGCCAATGAGCCACTCCTAACCTTTGTACGCAACGATATCTATGGGCGCCTGTCCCACACCGGATACACGAAAGGAACAGCAATGATGGAAATAGCCCGTATTCTTAATATCCCATCGACAGCCATTCTTGCTGCCGGAGATCATTGGAACGACCTCTCAATGCTTCAACCCGAACGTGCCCACTGGATCATTGCACCGTCCAATGCCATCACAGAAGTCGCTGAACATGTGGAAGCGATCCAAGGGTTTCTCGCCTCGAAAGAATGTGGAGAAGGCGTCTTGGAAGGCCTAGAGTGGGCCTTGGATGGCGCTTGAATAACCCCTTCAGCATTAGTTGACTTAATACCTGAAGAGCACATCGAAACAAGTCCTGATATCCCCGTTGGTATCTTGTTTTTCAGAGCTAAAGTCACAGTTCGTTTTTCCCATTTCTTTTGTGAATATCGTTTGACAGGTCCACTTTTAGTGTTAGCTTCGCTCATCTTCTCTGTGATGGGGAGAAGCCGGGGCGCGAAACGTGGTAGCCGCCGGCAATTTTTGCTGATTCAAATCGATGAGCGACAGTTCCACGGCCGATGAAGCCGTCAGTGAAGATCCGAAGGTCTCCAAGATTCACGAGGCCGTTATCCGTATTGCCGGTAATTCTCAGGACGGCATCCAGTCCATCGGCGGTTTCTTGGCACGCCTAGCAGGCCGCAGCGAACAGGAAGTCATGACCTTCATGACCATTCCTTCCACCATTTCAGGTGGCCCATCCATCTTTCAGGTTCGCCTGAGCTCAGGCGAAGTACTTTCTTCTGGTGACGAGGCAGATGTACTCATGGCCTTCTACCAACACAGCTATGACAACCACACCGATTTTGTAAAAGAGGGAGGCATCATCCTTTACGATACTGCGCATGTGGAACCGAATCCAGAAATGGAAAAGAGATTTCGCCACATTGGTTGCCCTATTGCTGAACTAACTGTCGAAGCAATCGGTGGTACCGCCAAGGATAAGGGTAAAAACATTTTTGCTCTGGGTTTGATTGCGCGAATGTTTGATCTGGACGGTAAACGTTTGGAGGGATTGATCGCCGAGCGGTTTTTAGGCAAACCTGAGAATGTAACTGAAACCGCACTCTCAGCCTTTCATGCCGGCAACGCCTATCCGTTAACCACACTGGCCGAGATTTACGAATTTGAGGAACCCAAGGCGCGAGACACTGAACAGGTCGTTTGCACGGGTAACGAGGCACTCGGGTACGGCATCCTAGCCAGCGGTGTAAGATTTGGGGCGGGATATCCCATTACTCCGTGGTCAGATATCATGGAGTTACTTCGTCGTGAATTGCCAAAATACGATGGCATTTTTGTCCAATGCGAGGATGAGATTGCAGCCGTTTCAATGGCTATCGGAGCCAGTTGGGGAGGTCGCGTAGCCATTACTGGTTCTTCAGGCCCCGGCATTGCCCTGAAAGGGGAAGCCATCGGCTGGGCAGTGATGGCTGAAATCCCGCTCCTAGTCATTGATGTACAGCGAGGAGGACCGTCCACTGGCATGCCAACCAATGTGGAGCAAAGCGACTTAAACATCGCTTGTTTTGGCGGCCATGGAGACTCCCCGAGGGTGGTTATCGCTCCCTCAAGTGTGGAGGATTGCTTCTACACCGCCATTGAGGCAGTCAATATTGCACGCAAATACAGCACCCCCGTCATCATATTGACCGATCAGGCCATTGCCACCCGCATCGAGGCCTTTGGCATGCCTAACCTTAAGGAAACCTGTCAGGATATTTCGCCCGACCTCACTCCACGCGAAGACCACAAACCTTATGATTTATCCGATCCCGATGGGATCACTCAACACGCTGCCCCCGGCACCTTCATTAAGAGCGGCAAATATCCGGTAGTCACCGGCTTAGAGCATAATGAAATGGGTCATCCCAGCGGCTCGCCCAAAATGCACTTGGACATGACCGCCAAACGGCACAACAAGCTCAAGGCTCTTGGCCGTGAACTGCCTAAGCCAGAGGTGTTTGGTCCTGAGGAGGGCAATGTCCTTTTGGTTGGCTGGGGAAGCACTCAAGGTAGTCTCAGGGAAGCCACAGAGCGAGCACGCAAGGCAGGTGACAGCATATCTGCATTAACCATCCGTCACATTAATCCTCTGCCTGAAGGATTGGAGGATATCTTTTCTGGGTTCAACCATGTGTTTGTGGTCGAAAACAATGACGGAGGACTTTACGGCTATGGCCAACTATGCGGACTATTAAGAGCCCGTTATTGTGATACAAAAATTCAGGGGATTAACAAAACCGATGGACTCACATGGCGCGTTAAGGATGTATTGAGCCGTGTTCAGGCAAAACTGGAGGACAATAATTAAATGAGTGCAACTGCTGAAATTGAAAGAAGCCCGCTAACCAAGAAAGAACTGGCTGCCGATAAGCCAACCTGGTGCCCGGGCTGTGGTGATTTCTCCGTACTGGCACTGTATTTTAAGCTCCTTCAAAACCGCGGCCTGCATCACGAAAAATTCGCCACTGTTGCAGGCATCGGCTGTAGCAGCAGATTTCCCTATTTTGTTCAGGCGCATGGAGCGCACTACATTCACGGCAGGGCACTTCCTTTTGCAACCGGCATTGCCCTGAGTCGTCAGGATTTGGATGTGTTTGTGTTTGGTGGAGACGGAGATGCGTTCTCCATTGGCGGTAACCACTTTAACCATTGCGCCCGAAAGAATGTAAATCTCACCTACTGCGTGATGGATAACAACGTTTACGGCCTCACCAAAAAACAAACCTCTCCCACAAGCCCCATTGGCTTCAAGAGCAAAACAGACATGTGGGGTGCAGTAGATAAACCCATCAATCCCATGCAACAGGCCATCTCGGCCGGTGCAACTTTTGTTGCAAGAACCACTCATACAAATCCCAAACACCTTTTATCCATGATGGAGGCAGCCATGGACCACAAGGGCTTTGCTTTCATTGAATGCTTAAGTGAGTGCACCGAATTTTACGATGGAGCATTTGATTCCAGTAACCCCCGAAAAGGAGGAGAATTCAGGGAACTGCCTGAGGACCACGACCCTACTGATGAAAATGCTGCCTACGCCATCTCTGAAGAACTGGTGCCCGGTTATTTTGGCGTTTACTACCAAATCAGCAGGCCTAGCAAGCAGGATGTAGAAGCGGAGGTTAACGCCAAGTTTCTGAAGAAAACCAAAGGTTTGAAGGACTGGGAAATCCTGCAGCAAAACTTTGATAAAATGAAGTGACCAACACTTGAAATGGTTTCATAGATAGAGCGGGCTGCATACCCGCTTTTTTTATTTTAGCACAAAATACACCCCACCGAGAATTAGCCCGGAAAGCAAACCAGCCAATACATCGTCCATCGTTACTCCCCAACCCCCATGTAATGATTGCACTTTATCAATAGGACCAGGCTTCCAGATATCAAAAACACGGAAAAGCACAAAACCGCACAGGGCCCAAACCCACCATAATTTATACTCAAAAACTGAATTTAAATCGGGCATTCCGTCACCCTGTAATTCCATCAACGCAAATATTACAAGATAACAGATTGGCACGGCAATCATTTCATCGAACACCACTTCGCCAGGGTCCTCACGATCCAAAATGCGCTCCGCTTCACCACAAATCCAAGCCGCCAGAAGCACTAACAACACGCAGCCAGAAAGATACACCCAAAAATTTCCTGACAACAATAGTAGTGCTGTAATCGGAAACCCTCCCAGAGTGCCCACGGTCCCCGGAGCCTTGGGCACGAGCCCCAACCCACCACCGCGCGCCAATAGGAGAATCATGCGGTCCATGGATTACATATCCTTTAAGTAGAGATCTCGATTCTGCCAGAGATAATGTATCCCAGACACTAAAGTCAACCCCACTGCACCCCACGTAGCAATTAGCGTAAACCAAATACTCCACGGCCAACCAGCGATTTCAAAACCGAAAAACTTCACCCAGATCCCGCCCCATTCCGGGTAGCTTATAATTACCAATAAGGATATCACCGCCGCAAACTGAAAGTTTGTCTTGCGCTTGCCGATATTTTCAGCAGGCAACACCACCTGCTTATTGGCGGCCAAAAGCCGCAAACCAGTAATCGCCAGTTCGCGCGACACAATCACAATAACCATCCATGCTGGCATTAAGGGATTCCCGGGCATCCCAGGTACTGCGACCGCTTCGGGCAAATAATACTCTCCAAGGATAACTGCCTGTTGCTGTTCGGTTATCGATATACCCACCAAAAGAATGAATCCTGAGCAAACAAGAATCTTGTCGGCCAAGGGATCCATCAAAACGCCAAAGTCAGTTTTTAATCCATGCTTTCGAGCAAGATGCCCGTCAAGGATGTCTGTTATTCCCCCGGCAACAAACAGCACCAAAGCAAAAGTAGTGTTATAAGGGAGTGAATCCCAAAGCATCACCGCCACAAAAAAAATGGTGATTACAAAACGCGATGTTGTCAGTTTATTAGGAAGATTCATCAGAGTAGTTAAGCGGGTTCGGCAATTAAATCATAGTCAGTACTCCCCATAACGCGCACCTCCAAAAACTCACCCAATGGCAGCTTACCTTTCACATAAACTCGCCCGTCAATATCAGGGGCATCGGCTTCACCGCGGGCCATTGTGTATCTATCGATCTCAAACTCAATTCTCTTATTACTGTTCTTCCTAATCAGTCCATGTTCCCATGAACGAACATCTACACCTTCCAGGTCCTGATCTGTTGCCAGCGCCTCTGTGAGAATCTTAAGCTTTCGCCCCACCAATGATTTACCTTTTGCCCGAGCTATTTTCTTTTGCACAGCCATAGCTTCAGCACAACGTTCCTCTTTAACCCTAGCAGGAATCTGTCCGCGCATGCCTCCAGCACGTGTGCCATTCTCCTTTGAGTAAGGGAAAACACCCAGCCGGTCAAATTTGGTTTCCCGAATAAAGTCGAGTAAAGCCCCGAACCGCTTCTCCGTTTCACCGGGAAACCCAACAATAAATGTGGTACGTATAGCAATGCCTGGAATCCCTTCACGAATACGCCCAATCAAGTCACGGATATATTGTCCATCAGTTTCGCGCCGCATACGCTCCAACATGGTATCATGAATATGCTGTAACGGTATATCAATATAGCGAGCAATTTTGGGGCAGTCGGAAATGGTTTTGATCAATTCATCGGTCCAGTGAGCGGGGTGCGTATAAAGCAACCTGATCCAGAAATCACCAGAGATGGTATTCAATTGGCGCAGTAATGAACATAGAGTAGTCGCATCCTCTGGGAGGGCTTTAGTGGCCAACGCGAACTTTGCGGGTGAGGAAATCGTGCGGTTATGACCGGAACGTAGATCCATCCCGTAGTAAGTGGAATCCTGCGAGATAAGGTTAAGCTCCTTGACTCCCTGAGAAACCAGCCCCCTAGCCTCCGTTACAATATCCGACTGCTGACGACTACGATGACTACCGCGCATACGCGGGATAATACAGAAGCTGCACGGATGATTGCAGCCTTCAGCGATTTTAACATAAGCAAAATGACGCGGTGTGAGACGGAAACGAGGAGTCTCCACATCGGGAATATATTCCGGCCTTGCGCTGACTTCGGCTAGCGGCTTAGAAATATTTTTCCCCTTGGGGCGATTTTTTTGAGCAACAGTTGTTTTTTCCGACCGGCAACTAATTGCCTCTCTTACAATACGAGGAACTTCAGCAATTTGATCCACACCCATAAAAGCGTCAACCTCAGGCATTAGTTTCGGCAACTCTTTTCGAAACCGCTGCGGCATACAGCCAGAAACAATAAGAGCTTGGCCTGGTCTTTGTACTGCTCGTAATTCTGAGGATTCCAAAATCGCATCAACACTCTCCTCTTGAGCAGAACTAATAAAAGAGCAAGTGTTGACTATAAGTGCGTCTGCCTCACTTGGCTCATTAGTAATCTCCAAACCATCAGCCATCAGCGCACCCAGCATTACCTCGGCATCCACCAAATTCTTGGCACAGCCCAGAGAAACCACGCCCACAGAGAGAGGATTTACAGATTGGTCAGGCGCAGCTTCAGGCACGAGCGCGCAAGGTTAAGGTAAGTTCGTTTAAAATCAAGTTACTCTGAATGAGTCGGCGATTGAGCTGTATCAATGGGCAACTGATCTTCTACTGAGCCGAGCAGTTCATCATCCAAGCTGGTACCCAGCCCCCGAAGATGGTCCGTGCTGTTGTACCGCTGAAAACTATCCCAAGCATAATACCCACCCGTTGCGATCCCAACCAGTATAAGGATCGGCAAAACCGTACGCCAGTTCACACTAGAAAAGTGAAGCATCACCCAATCAATTATTCCAGATCGCAAAGGCACTTCACCATCAACCTTAGATGACCCAGCTTGAGACTGGCCCATTTCCACCTCCAAATCCTGAAGCAGAGAATTCGCGTCCATCCTTAATAGGGTCGCGTAGTTTCGCACAAACCCACGCGTATATACAGGCGCAGCAAATACCGACCATTCTCCATTTTCCAAGGCGTGCACTTGATCCGTTTTCATCTTTGTCTGTTCAACTATCTCGGACACACCAAGCCCTCGGGCTTCGCGTGCTAGACGTAATCGATCGCCAACAGATGCCATAGACCCACCCTATGAGGTGTCAAAATGGTTCCTATCAAAAGTTATCCCAATTTTCCCGTGAACAGTCTAAGGATGGAGCATTTACAAATATGAATTTATTTCGTTAGGTTCGTTCGATGGCAGCGGACAAACCAGTATTACATGCCTTAGGCACCGGTGACGGCTGGGCAGGTGATGGTCAGCGCGGCCATTCCGCTTTTCTTTTCTGCTTGGGAGGTAGAACCTTGCTTATAGACTGCGGTGAACCCGTCAGCAGGCGACTGCATACAGCAGGTGTAGGGCCTGATGATATAGATGGAATTTTGATTAGCCATCTACATTGTGATCATGTGGGTGGATTCTTCATGCTAATGCAAGGTTTGTGGTTGGACCAAAGAACCCGCGAACTACCAATCTATATGCCAACCGAAGGATTAGAACCCGTGCGAAATATGCTGCGTGCCTCTTATATCTTCGACGAATTACTCGCTTTCTCTCCCAGCTTTAATGTGCTCGAAGAATGCGAACCCATAAATTTCGATGGAGTAAAAATCACTCCTTATCTGACTACACATTTAGATCAGCTCAAAAATAGTTTTCATGACAGACATCCGGCAAAATTTGAGGCCTTCAACTTTGTGATGGAAACCGATACTGCACGGGTAGCTCACAGTGCGGATATTGGATCAGTTCACGACTTATCTCCGCTATTGACTCACCCCGTAGACCTCTTGGTCTGTGAATTGGCCCACGTAGAACCAATCGAACTTTTCAATTATTTGCGTACCCAAAAAATTGGCCACATTGCGTTCACTCACCTATCACGGCCTTTCCGTTCGAACTTAAAAGAATTAAAGGCGCAGGCAGCTAATAGCTTAGAGGGGATTCCACACACGTTTCTCAACGATGGAGATTTAATAGAAGTGTAAATTTACTGGCGAGTCTGCCTGAGAATCGTATTTTTTTTGTGCCGCTCGTTATCCGCACGGATTCTTTCGGCCATTTTTTTGGAAATTTCCACTAAGAACGGCACCACTACTTCAGGTTGTTTATCCACCATTGCCTGCATCGTTTCCTTACTCAACCGCAGCAGAACCCCATCACTATTAGCCACGATATCAGCAGAACGCTTGGCCGAATCAAATAGAGACATTTCGCCGAACATTTCCCCTGCTCCGAGTGTCGCGATCACATCCTCGCGACCGCTGATCATATTACGTACCCGCACTAAACCTTCTAGTATCACGAACATGTCTTCACCGCTGTCGTTCTCCTTAACAAGAGTGTCAAATTTAGAGAATTTTTGAACCTCCATACATTGAGCAAAGCGGCCACGCTGACGGTCTGTCATGTTTTTGAATATCTCGACCTCTTGAAGAGTTCCCACCGGCACACCTGGAATTAGAGGGTCAACCTGAGTATTTATCGTTCCAGGCTTAATCAATTCTTCACTCTCTTTGAGTAGCAAGCCCAATTCAGCCAAATCTTCCGCACGGGACCACGCCTCAGTCTGCTCAGTATATATCCAGTTTACCCGATTCACTCGAGCCTCACGGACCCACTGACAAAGTAAGGAGAAATCAATTGGCCCGTATATAACATCATCAGCTGCCCAGACCTTGTAGGTGCGTTGAATACTCGGAAGCTCAGCCATTGGATATCAATCTACGCCTGAAACCTTCACAGGCAAAGGAAATTACACAGCCGAATGAATCACTTGCCCGCGACCATCAGCACCTGCCCCATCCAGATCAATGAGAATCTCCCTAGGCTCATTACCCTGAGCCGGGCCCACAATTCCTCGATCCTCAAGCTCATCCATCAGCCTTGCTGCACGATTGTAGCCAAGCCGTAATCGGCGCTGGAGCTTAGAGACACTTGCCTTTTGTTCGCTCCGTATCACTTCAATGCATTGTTGTATCAGCTCCTCTTCTTCATCACTCGGAGCTGCATCAATGACTGCAATCGGTTTTGATAGCTGCTTGTGAATTTCCAACTCGTAACTTGGTTTTCCTTGCTCAGCGATGAAATCAACTATCTGCTGAATTTCATGATCCTCAACTAGTGGCCCCTGAGCACGAACGGGCTTTGGCGCCCCGGGTGGCTGGTAGAGCATATCTCCCTTGCCAAGTAATTTTTCAGCCCCCATCTCATCTAGAATGACACGGCTATCAATCTTGGAAGCAACTTGAAAGGCAATACGCGAGGGAATATTGGCCTTAATTACCCCAGTAATCACCTTCACGCTGGGTCTTTGTGTCGCGACAATGCAGTGAATGCCCGCAGCACGAGCCATCTGGGTGATTCTAGCAATGGCATTCTCCACATCTGCCGGAGCAGTCAGCATTAGATCAGCCAGCTCATCAATTACCACAACGATATAGCTCAACTTGTCGGGGATCTCGAGCTCCTCCTCACGCGGCACAGCAATTTCTTCATCGACTTCAACGGCAAACCCTTCCGAGCCGACTTCAAGGCGCTCGTTGTTTCCATCAAAAAGCGGCAACTCGGGCTCGGGCTCGGGTTTAGGTTTGCTAGGTGCACGCCTGTTAAATGCATGAATATTCTTAACGTTTTCTTGTGCAAAAATCTTATAGCGTTTCTCCATCTCTTGCACCACCCAACGCAGAGCAAGAATAACCTTCTTGGGGTCTGTCACCACAGGCACTACCAAATGTGGCAACTTGTTATACATTTGAAGTTCTACAACCTTGGGATCGATCATAACTAACCGCATTTCATCCGGAGAAAATTTGTACAGCAAAGATGCAATAATACTATTCATGCATACACTCTTACCTGCACCGGTTGCACCGGCTATCAGCAGATGAGGCATCTCAGCTAAATCGGCAATCATGGGCTTGCCATACACATCCTTGCCTAGAGCCACCGGAATCTTGGCCTTGCTCTTTTTCCATTCGTCACTTTCCAGAAGATCGCGCATAATAACCTTGGTCTTCACGCGATTAGGAACTTCCACGCCTACCGTGCTTTTACCAGGCACAGGCGCAAGAATGTTTATCCTTTCAGCCTCCAATGCCGCGGTGATGTTACTTGCATAAGCGGTGACCTTTTCCATCTTTACACCAGCAGCAGGATGCAATTCAAAACGAGTAATAGTCGGCCCCTTGGTGATGTCTCCGAGTGTCACCTCCACACCAAATTGCTGAAGAGTCTTTTGGATGGTGATAGCTTGACGTTTCAATTCCTCGGTAGAATCGACCGGTACAGCATCATACTCGGGGGCTTGTAAGAAATTTGCCGGTGGCAAATTATAATTCTCAATTAAAGGACCTCTATCAACACGCGTAGCTTTAGCTTTACGAGTTTTAGGTTGCCGCAATGGACCAGTACTTGAAACGGCAGCAGCAATATGCACCGAAGATTCGGTGCCCTCATCAGTCTCAGAATCGGAGATGCCAAGAACTTCCTCAGCTGTTGCCGAAACTACCGAAAATTCTTCTTCGCCAATTCCATTTGAATCCTCCGTCGGCAACATCGTTTCCTCGTGCTTTGAATCCTCCGGCTCAATAATTCGGGTCTCTTCAAGCTCCTCCTCCCCGAGGTTCAGCGTGTAAACCTCCACACGTTGATCTACGCCTTCAAGAGCAAACTCCCCGAGAAGCTGCACATCGTATTCGGGTTGACTGATTAGGTCCTGCTGAATTTTTTCTGAAACAGCAACACCACCAATGGGAGCGTAAGGCTCAATACGGGATGCGATATTTACGCCGTCACCTAGAATATCCTTCCCATCACGAACAATATCCCCCTGATGTATACCAATCCGCAAATCAAGACGCGGTTCCCCACGGAGCTTTTCCTGAATTGCGACGGCACAATCCACGGCATTAACAGAACTTCCAAAACTCAGCAGCAAACCATCCCCAATTTCCTTCAACCACTCTCCTTCATATTTTTTGACAATCGGTTTGAGTAAACGACGCTGTTTTTTGATGAGTTTCAATGCAGCTTTCTCATCGTGATTAGCCATTCGACTGTAGCCGGCAATATCTGTAAACATAATCGCTGCCAGCTGTCTTCTTGCCTTACTATCTTGCTCGTCGTACAGCTCATCTATAGCTTCGACATCCCCTATCTGACCTGATTGGCGCGAACCGGGTTGGCTGAGATCAATAATCCGCGGATCTTCATTGGCTTCTTCGGCTTCGGCATGGGCCTGCTCAAGCTTATGCTGGAGTTCAGCAACCTGCTGTTCCAGTTCATGTTCTTTTTCCGTAAGTTTTACTTCTTCCTCAGCCAAGGGCTGAGCCAGATCAATACGCCGCATTCTCCAGCGCTGCCACACTTGCCTTAGCACATCTTTTATTTTGAAATCGGTAATATAGAGTAAGCTTACCAAATATATCGAAAGAAGAATCACAGTCGCCCCGGCAGTACCAACATGTTGAAAGATTGCCTTGTTAAGCAGCATCCCAATATAACCACCCCCCCCAACTGTGTTCAACTGGGCAGCTAACCCACTAAGAAGATTCGGATACAATCCTAAACCGGCTGAGCCAGCCAGAATTAGAGTCAAGGCCCAAGGCCAGCGCTTACGCAAACTCTCCAGTTTGCTCGTGAGAAAACCAAGGGAAAAAAACAAGAGAAGGGGAGGCAATAGATAAGCTGACACGCCGAGGGCAAGAAAGCAGCCCTGAGCCAGCCACGCACCTAGAACACCTGCGAGATTATGCCGAGGATCATTCACCTCGGTGCCATTAAACGACAAGTCCCCCTTGTCGTATGAGAAAAGTGCTAAAAGGAACAGCACTGCCAAAGCAACTAAGCAAATACCTAGAACCTCATTAGCACCTCCCTTGGTTGATTCCTTTTGGGGAGTCTCCTTGCCCGCCATCCGACCGACAAGTACAACAGAAAAACACAGGTTTTACAAACTCAAACTGATTGAGCAGGCAAACTAAATGCAAGGTGCAAACTGCTATGGCCCTTCATAACTCAAGGCGCCAACAATTTGTTCAAATCCACCCACCACCATCTCAAACTCCTCACTCACAACCTGTAACATAACAAACGCAGTAGCGTTACCGACGCGCTTTTTGCAATAAATCCGTGTGTAGGGGGTGATCTCACCAAGTAGGGTCATTTCCAGCCCCTCTCTAAGTAGCTCAATCCCATCTTTTTCTTCTATGTCAAAAAATTCCGTAGCACCAAAACTACCCAGCGGAATCTCTTCAGCTAGAGAACTAGAGTACCATTGTGCATACTCCAAAAGCTCCGAAGCCTCCACTGCGGGGTAAACCTGAATAGAAACAACATTTTCACCTGCAGTCTCCAGAACTAGATACCTGGCACTCCCCTCCGACACTTGTCCTCCATCTTCAGTAATACTCCAGTTTCCGGGGTATTCAAATGTTACACCACCTTTGTTGTAGCTTTTAGGATTATCTATCTGCGCAACTTCCTCTGAAGAGAATGCATTGGGAGCAAATGTACCAATTAAAGCTAAGATCGAGATGGAGCCACCAACAACGATTCCTACCCAATTCAAGGCTGAAAACCGCCCATTTTCCATATAGCCAGCATCAGAATGTTGATTAACTTTTATAGCAGCACTGTTTGCTGGGATAAGAGGAAGAAGGCCCAAGATTGAAATAAGCCAATAGGGATCGGGTAACGGCCACCAAATTATGTTAAGGGTAAAATATGCAATAGCGAGTAATCCTATGGGCATACCACCCCCAGTGCAGGAGTTTATTTCTTTGAAACAGCTATACGCCCAGATAGGGGAAAAAACTGCCCTCCAGAATGGCCATATTTTCTGCCCTGTACGCTCCTTGATGAGCTTCCAGTTCTTATAGAACCAATAAATCTGATAAATGCCAAAAGTGCATACCGACATAACTACGAACTTTAGAGGTGTTGCAGAAAAAAAACTAATGCCAGAGGCCGATACTTGGTTTTCGAACGATCCT
>CAJWKQ010000024.1 GCA_913041895.1 uncultured Verrucomicrobiales bacterium | reverse complement strand
GTAAGATCAAGGAAGTCATCGACTTCCCTAACTTAATCGAAATACAGAAAAAATCATACTCGGAGTTTCTCCAGCTTGGGACGGAAAAACCCAGCCGAGTCCAAGAAGGTTTGCAGGCCGTCTTTAAAGAGGTTTTTCCGATAACAAGCTATGATGAAAGTATCACACTTGATTTCCATAGCTATGAAGTACGTCCTCCGAAGCAGTCATGGTTGGACTCGTTGGATGATGGAGGAACCTATGGGGCTGCCTTGTATGTGACCTTCCTGCTTAAGGAGGGTAAGCAGGTTAAGGAGGAGGAAGTTTTTATGGGTGAAATGCCACTCATGACTCCTTCAGGCAGCTTTGTGATCAACGGAGCCGAACGAGTTATAGTTAGTCAGTTGCATCGTTCGCCTGGTCTTGCATTTGAGGCGAGTACACACGCTAATGGCAAAACTCTGCATTCCTTTAGGATTATTCCGGATCGAGGATCATGGTTCGAAGCACAGTTTGATACCAATGATCTCCTTTATGTTTACCTAGACCGTAAGAAACGCCGCAGAAAGTTTTTAATCACTACTTTCTTCCGAGCACTGGGATTCTTGAAGGACGACGACTTTAAAGGAACCGATCAGGAAATCCTCAAGATGTTCTATGACATAGAGGAGGTTACTATAAAGAAGGCCGAGAAAAACGATAATTTGGCCAATATGGTCTTGGTTGAAGACGTTGAGGATGAAGAAAAGAATGTGATTGTCGCCCGCGCCTTCGAGCCGCTGTCGCGTGCAATTCTTAAGCAGATAAGTGCTACGGGGACGACGAAAATAAGTGTTGTGGATATTTCCTGTGATGAAGGGCTTATCATCAAGTGTATGAAAAAGGATCCGGCTCATAACGAAGAAGAGGCTCTCAAGGAGATTTATGGTCGACTGCGTCCTGGTGATCCTCCGACCGTAGCTAATGCCCGTGCCTTATTGAAACGTTTGTTTTTTGATCCTAAACGATATGACTTGGGTCGTGTCGGGCGTTATAAGATTTGCCAAAAACTGGATTTCAATGATCCCGAGGATTCACGGATATTGACCAAAAACGATTTGGCTGAGGCCACACGTTATCTCCTTAAATTAAAATTGGGAGAGGGTGTTTTGGATGACATTGATCACTTGGGATCCCGACGTGTGCGTACGGTTGGAGAATTGGTGGCCAACCAGTGTCGGGTAGGTCTTGCCCGTACTGAACGTTTGGTCAAAGAGCGTATGACTCTTTTTGATCAGGAAACCGACACCATGACGCCAACTAAGCTGGTTAATCCGAAGGCGCTTAGTGCTGTGATTCGTGATTTCTTTGGTCGCAGTCAACTCAGTCAATTTATGGATCAGATTAATCCTTTGGCTGAAACTACGCACAAGAGGCGTTTGTCCGCTTTGGGGCCCGGGGGATTATCGCGTGAACGTGCTGGGTTTGAAGTGCGAGATGTTCATCCTTCTCACTATGGTCGGATTTGCCCCATCGAAACCCCTGAAGGGCCGAACATCGGGTTGATTGCATCGTTGGCAACCTTTGCGCGCGTCAACGATTTTGGGTTCATTGAAACGCCCTACCGCAAGGTGATTAAGGGAAAGGTTTCCGACAAGATTGATTATCTCACAGCAGACGCCGAAGAAAAATATACCGTGGCCCAAGCCAACGCACCGATCGATGAAAAGGGTATTTTTCAGACTGAGCGAGTTACCTGTCGTCGAAAAGGGGACTTTGTAGATGTTCCACCGCCTGAAGTAGATTATATGGATGTAAGCCCGAAACAGTTGGTATCTGTGGCTGCAGCAATCATTCCTTTCTTGGAGCATGATGATGCAAACCGTGCGTTAATGGGTTCGAATATGCAGCGGCAAGCGGTGCCTCTGTTGACTTCCGAAGCACCGTATGTTGCAACAGGGATGGAACCTCGAATTGCTCAGGATTCTTGCGCTGTCGTTAAATCTCAAACGTCTGGCAAGGTCGCCTCGGTTACCGGGGATCGTATAGTGATTACCAAAGATGGTCAATTGCCAGAAGGTAAACGTAAGTTTAAACACGATCCTGAATCTGGAATGTGGGTTTATGAAATGCGTAAATTCCAACGTTCGAACGCTTCTACCTGCATTAACCAAAAGCCACTAGTGAGTCTTGGGGATTCGGTGAAAGCTGATGAGGTGATTGCTGATGGACCATCTACTGATAAGGGGGAGCTGGCTTTGGGTAAAAACGTCCTCGTAGCATTCATGCCGTGGAACGGTTACAACTTTGAGGATGCAATTACGATATCACGTAGGATCGTGAAGGATGATGTTTTCACCTCAGTCCATATTTCTGAATATGAGGTAATTGCGCGGGATACCAAATTGGGGCCTGAGGAAATCACCCGTGATATTCCTAACGTTGGCGAGGAGGCTTTGGCTGATTTGGGCCCCGATGGAGTAATTCGGGTTGGCGCAGAGGTGAAGCCAGGGGATATACTTGTGGGTAAAATTACCCCTAAAAGCGAAACCGAGTTGGCTCCAGAGGAACGCCTTTTGCGGGCGATCTTTGGTGAAAAAGCAGCTGATGTAAAAGACACATCCTTGCGTGTTCCTAGTGGGACAACCGGTATTGTGATGGACGTGAAAATTTCTGCCAAGGATGAAAAGGTTGCCAAAAGCAGCAGTTCGGTCTCCCAGAAGGGTGAAAAGCAGGTTCAGGATGAATTCAAGAAAAAGAATTCAGACTTGCAGGAGCAGCTTACTGAAGCCCTGTCAAATATTCTCTTGGGTGAGAAAATTCCTTTGGATGTTGTAAATAGTGAGACAGGTGAGGTTATCATCCCTTCCAATAGGAAGATCACCAAAACGCTCCTAAGAAAACTAGCAGCAAACTACGACAAGATTGAAATCGACCCCTCTCCGATTCGTAATAAGATCAACGAAATTCTGGATGCGTTCCGTAAACGTTTCGACGATTTACAGATGGCCCATGATGATGAGTTGCATCGTGTTGAGTCAGGTGATGAAGCAGAGACTGGCACTGTCAAGAATGTAAAGATTTACGTAGCTTCCAAGCGCAAGCTCTCGGTGGGAGACAAGATGGCTGGTCGTCATGGAAATAAGGGTGTTGTGGCGCGCATTGTGCCTGAGGAAGATATGCCTTATCTGAAGGATGGCACCCCGGTTGATATTTGCCTGAATCCTTTGGGTGTTCCCAGTCGTATGAACGTAGGCCAATTGCTGGAAACCCACTTGGGTTGGGCGGCTCGAATGCTTGGGCTACATTATGCTACCCCAATTTTCGATGGTATCAGTGAGAAGCAGGTGCGTGATTACTTGCAGCAGGCTGTTGACAAAAATATAGCTGAGACAGGGGATCAATTGGTTGGAGAGAATGGAAAAGCCTATCTCTACGACGGTCAAACTGGAGAACGTTTTGATCAGGAAATTGTGGTGGGTTATATCTATATGCTAAAGCTTGGGCATTTGGTGGCTGATAAGATTCACGCTCGTGCTGTGGGTCCCTATAGCCTCGTCACTCAGCAGCCATTGGGGGGCAAAGCCCAATATGGGGGGCAACGTTTTGGTGAGATGGAAGTATGGGCTATGGAGGCCTATGGAGCAGCCTATACGTTGCAAGAGCTCCTAACTGTTAAGTCAGATGATGTTCAAGGCCGGACTCGTATATACGAAAACATCGTAAAAGGTGATAATACTTTAGATGCCGGTATTCCGGAGTCTTTTAACGTACTTGTGAAAGAAATGGAGTCTCTTGGGCTGGAAGTCAAAGTAGGATATACCAGCCCTACAGATAGCACTACTGAGGCTGATGATACGCTTGCTGTATTAGCCAGCTAAGCCTCGATAATCATAAAGGAATTTTTAATAGAATGAGCAGTACAGATTCAGCCCGCGATCTACTCGGATTAGAGCGTGTAAACTTAGTCGACTATGTCCAGGTATCGGTTGCCTCTCCAGATACTATTCGACGGTGGTCTAGAGGTGAGGTTAAAAACCCGGAGACCATCAATTATCGCACTTTTAAACCTGAGAAAGGGGGGCTGTTTTGTGAACGCATTTTTGGTCCGGTTAAGGACTGGGAATGTTCCTGTGGTAAATACAAGCGCATTAAGTATAAGGGTGTGGTTTGTGACCGTTGTGGTGTGGAGGTTACTTTAGCTCGAGTTCGTCGCGAACGTATGGGGCACATTGAGTTAGCTGTGCCATCTAGCCATATTTGGTTCTTTAAATGTATGCCTTCACGCATGGGGCTGATGCTTGATATGACTGGTCGCCATCTTGAGAGGGTGATTTATTATGAAGATTATCTTGTTATTGACCCAGGGGATACTCCATTGGAAAGAAATCAGCTGCTCACTGAGGTAGAGCTCCGAGAGGCAATTGAAACATATGGTCCGAACGATCCAAAGGAGGAAGGGGGTGCTTTTCTCGCAAAAATTGGAGCTGAGGCAGTACATGAAGCATTGTCTGACATTGATTTAGACCAAGGCATAGATGAATTGCACGAGGCAATGACTAAGACTCGGAGCAAGCAAATTCGCAAGAAGCTGGCTAAGCGTATAAAATTATTTCAGGGTTTTAAGGAGTCTGGCACCCGCCCTGAATGGATGGTCCTTACCGTTCTTCCTGTAATTCCACCTGACTTACGTCCACTGGTGCCACTCGAAGGCGGACGTTTTGCGACTTCGGATTTAAATGATCTCTATCGCCGTGTAATTAACCGTAATAACCGGCTAAGAAATCTAATGCAGTTAAAAACGCCTGAGGTGATTATTCGGAACGAAAAACGAATGCTTCAGGAAGCGGTGGACGCACTTTTCGATAATGGTCGCCATGGTCGTGCTGTGACAGGTGCTGGAAATCGCGCGCTAAAATCGCTTTCGGATATGCTAAAGGGTAAGGGTGGCCGCTTCCGGCAGAACCTTTTGGGTAAGCGGGTCGATTATTCAGGTCGATCAGTAATTGTTATTGGGCCAGAGCTAAAGCTACACCAGTGCGGATTACCCAAAAAGATGGCATTGGTGCTTTTTGAGCCTTTCATTATTCGGCGACTTAAGGAGCTAGGATATGTTCATACGGTTAGGTCAGCCAAGAAACTCATCGAACGCCAGACACCTGAGGTATGGGATGTGCTTGAGGAAGTTACTAAAGGTCACCCCGTTATGCTTAATCGTGCTCCGACTTTGCACCGGCTCTCAGTTCAGGCGTTTGAACCGGTACTTATTGAAGGATCTGCTATCCGTGTACACCCGTTGGTGTGTACTGCTTACAATGCCGATTTTGATGGTGATCAAATGGCTGTACATGTGCCGCTTTCAGTTGAAGCCCAAATGGAGGCACGTCTTCTGATGTTGGCTCCAAATAATATTTTCAGTCCTTCAAGTGGTAAGCCAATTATGACTCCGACCCAGGACATTACTCTAGGTTGTTACTATCTCACGGCAGAACCGAGGCAATTATCTGACAAAAAGGCAAAGAAGGAAGAGCGTATTCCTTTGTTTGCCAGTGCCGACGAGGTGTTTTTTGCGTTAGATGAAGGAGAGATTAGTCACCATTCGCGTATTCATCTGGCTAATCCAGATCGCGGGCGAGAGACGATTTATGGTGATGCTGAGTCCGCAGTTATAACCACGACAGCGGGTCGGGTAACCTTCAGTGAGATTTGGCCGGAAGAACTCGGTTTCCCAAATTTCGAGGTGGCCAAAGGTAAACTAGGGGAACTTATTGGTAATTCTTACAAGTTTGCAGGTCAGAGTAAAACTGTCGTAGCACTTGACAGGCTAAAGGAGCTTGGTTTCAAGGAGGCAACCAAGGCAGGAGCCTCAATTGGAATTGATGACATGATCATCCCTGATGAAAAGAATCAGGAAATCAAGGCGGCACAGAAAGAAATTGACGATGTTGAAAAACAATACCGAAAAGGAGTAATTACCCCAGGTGAGCGGTACAATAAAATCATTGATATCTGGACTCATGCTACTGACAGGATTTCCAATGTTATGTTGGAGACGCTCGAAACAAATCAAGGTAAGGACGAGTATAACCCGGTTGCCCTGATGGTTGATTCTGGTGCGAGAGGTAATCGTCAGCAAGTGCGTCAGTTGGCTGGAGTACGAGGATTAATGGCCAAGCCCAGTGGTGACATCATCGAAAAACCAATTCTCTCCAATTTTCGTGAAGGACTGACCGTTCTGGAATATTTTATTTCTACTCACGGAGCTCGAAAAGGGCTCGCTGACACTGCGTTGAAAACTGCAGATTCTGGTTACATGACCCGGAAACTTGTTGATGTTGCGCAGGATGTGATCATTCGAGAAAATGATTGCGGTACCAGCAACGGTATCTGGATGGAAGCTATCTATGAGGGGGAAGAGGAGGTTGTGCATCTTGCCGACCGTCTTATTGGTCGGCATTCATGTGAGGATATAGTTAATCCCTTTAATCCAGATGAACTATTTGTTCGAGCTGGGGAGGAAATCGATGAGAATAAGGCCGAGGCGATTGAAGATGCTAATATACAAAAGGTAAAAGTGCGGTCTGTGCTTACTTGTGAAGTTCGCCATGGAGTTTGTGCGCACTGTTACGGGCGTAATTTGGCAACGGGGCTGACTGCAGAGCACGGTCAGGCTGTTGGAATTATAGCCGCTCAATCGATTGGCGAGCCTGGCACACAGTTGACTATGCGTACTTTTCACATTGGAGGCACGGCCTCCTCGGTGTTTAAGCAGCCTGAAATCAAGGCCAAGGAAGGTGGATTGGTAAAATACGAGGGGCTACGAATTGTAGATCTTGAGGATGGTAGCCATATTGTTCTAAACAAGAACGGCCGCGTAGGTATCTATGACCCCGAGACCAACACGGAGATCGAAGATTACGATGTACCTATAGGGGCTGTGATTTCAGTTACTGATGGGGATAAGGTTAAGAAGGGACAAACATTTGTTCAGTGGGATCCCTACAACGTTCCGATTCTTTCTGAAAAAGGTGGAAAGATAATCTTTCACGACATAATTGAAGGTGTGACGATGGACCACGATGTGGATCCGGCTACTGGGCAAGAATCGATGGTGATTATTGAGCACAAAGAAGATCTTCATCCTCAGGTGATCGTGGAAGATAAGTCTGGCCATGCTGTTGCAAATTACCCAATTCCAGCCGGGGCACACGTTACCGTGGATGAAAATGACAAGATTGCTCCCGGTACCCTACTAGCTAAAACGCCTCGCAAAACTTCCAAGACAAAGGATATTACTGGAGGTCTGCCGCGGGTATCAGAACTCTTTGAAGCCCGGCAGCCTAAGGATGCTGCAGAAATAGCGAAAACTGATGGAGTGGTCGATTTCGGTCCGATTGTTCGTGGTAAACGTTCTCTGATTCTTACCAATCAAGAAACGGGTGAGGAAGAAGAGCATCTGGTGCCGATTGGAAAACATTGCATAGTCTTCAAGGGAGATGTCGTTAAAAAAGGTCAGCAATTGACTGAAGGGCCATTGCTACCTCATGATATTCTAGACATTTTGGGTGTGCACGAGTTACAGGCCTTTTTAGTTAACGAAGTGCAAGAGGTTTATCGACTGCAAGGGGTGACGATTAACGATAAGCACATTGAAATGATTGTGCGGCAAATGCTTCGAAAAGTTCGTATTACGGAAGGTGGCGATACAACTTTCCTATGGGGAGAACAGGTCGATAAGGTTGCTTTTGAAATAGAGAACGAGCGAATCGAATCGATGGGAGGACAGCCGGCCGAGGCTTCGCCTGTACTGTTAGGTATTACAAAAGCATCTGTGGAGACGGAAAGTTTCTTATCCGCCGCCTCATTCCAAGATACGACTCGAGTACTTACTGAGGCGGCAACCCTCGGTAAGAAAGATAGTCTACACGGTTTTAAGGAAAATGTGATTATGGGGCATATTATTCCCGCGGGAACGGGTTTTGAGGGTCATCGAAAGCTTGAACTGAAGCCGTTGGTGGATCCAGTGGAGATGGAAGATGATGGCAACTTGCTTCTTGCCCCTGAAGTGAACGAGCCCAACCCTCTGGTAGGTTAAGAGTTCTATAGACTCCAAATCTCCTGTTGAGCAACTTTTTTGCAAAAAAAGTAAGAAATCTTGTTGCACTGGGGGTAACCTTTGTTAATATCCCGCCCCCGTTTGCCTAAAATAGCGTCTTAGTAGCGCTTTTTTGCAAGGTATTTAATACAAAATGCCAACCATTAACCAGTTGATTCGCAAAGGCCGAAAGAGGATAAAGGAGAAGTCAACTTCTCCAGCCCTCAGGTCATGCCCTTTCAGACAAGGGGTCTGTCTGATGGTCTATACGCGGACGCCCAAGAAACCCAACTCTGCAATGCGTAAAGTAGCAAAGGTGCGCCTAACTACCGGCCATGAGGTCATAGCATATATTCCCGATGAGGGTCATAATTTGCAGGAGCACAGTATTGTTTTGGTGAGGGGAGGACGGGTGAAGGATTTGCCGGGTGTTCGTTACCATGTAGTTCGAGGCCAGAGGGACGCGCAAGGCGTTGAAAAGCGCAGAGTGAGTCGCTCCAAGTATGGCGTAAAGCGGCCCAAAAAATAGATAAAATACTTTTTTAATCGATGTCACGAAGACGTAGAGCAGTTAAGCGCGAGATTTACCCGGATGTTCAGTTTGGCAGCCGGCTTGTCGGCCGTTTGGTGAATACTGTGATGAAGTGCGGCAAGCGCAGCGTAGCGCAACGTGTTGTTTACGGTGCCTTTCATCAGATCGTTGAAAAGAACGAAGGAGTAACAGCATTAGAAATTTTGGAACGTGCAGTGGACAACGCAAAGCCCCGATTGGAGGTTAAAAGTCGTCGTGTTGGCGGGGCTACTTATCAGGTTCCGATGGAAGTAAGCGGAGACAGATCGGAGGCTCTAGCCCTTCGTTGGATTGTATCTTTTGCGAAAAACCGTAAGGGGTCTCCCATGAGTAATGCGTTGGCTAAGGAAATTATGGAAGCTTATCAAGGGGAGGGTAGTACGATACGTCGACGGGATGAAGTTCACCGGATGGCTCAGGCCAACAAAGCCTTTGCACATTTTCGGTGGTAGGACAATTTTTATATGGATTCGCTCCGGACGACGGTGATCCCGGGGCGTTTTTGGTAGTTGAGAGAAGATGGAATTGACAGTTGAAAGAGCAACCAGTGAAGTGAACTCGCCAAACCGCGAGTATACACTGGAGCGTACTCGGAACATTGGTATAGCCGCACATATTGATGCAGGTAAAACCACCACGACCGAGCGTATTCTCTTTTACACGGGTCTCTGTCATAAGATCGGCGAGGTGCATGACGGCAACACCGTGACCGACTGGATGGAGCAAGAGCGTGAGCGCGGTATTACCATTACTTCTGCAGCTACAACTTGTTTTTGGAAACAGGCCGAGGATGGTACTGTCAAGTTATGGCCTGAGATGGGGCATCGTGTTAATATCATTGATACTCCCGGTCACGTAGATTTCACCGCAGAGGTGGAGCGTTCCATGCGTGTGCTTGATGGTGCAGTTGCCGTCTTCTGTGGGGTTGCAGGTGTGCAGCCTCAGTCAGAAACTGTATGGCGTCAGGCCACTAAATACAATGTGCCTCGGATTGCGTTTGTCAACAAGATGGATCGTACTGGCGCAGACTTTAGTAATGTTGTCTCAGAAATGCGTGAACGTCTTGGAGCACCTGCATTCCCTGTAGGGATTCCAATTGGTGCTGAAGAAGATCTCAGGGGCGTCATTGATGTGGTTAATCAAAAGGCCCTAATTTATGACCCCTCAGACGATTTTGGCTCCAAGATTTTGATTGAGGATATTCCTGAGGATCTCAAGGGTGAGGCAGAATCCGCGCTAGCCGAACTAGTTGAAGCAGTGGGGGATCGAGATGATCATGTAATGACCTTACTACTGGAGGAAGAGCCTGTAGATGCGGTGACTCTCAAGGAAGCAATTCGCCGACTGACTATTGCTGGTGAATTTGTACCCGTCCTTGGCGGATCAGCCTTCAAGAACAAAGGTGTTCAACCATTGGTTGATGCTGTGATTGACTATCTTCCTTCGCCGCTTGATGTGGAAGTGCAAACGGGGACTGATCCAGATGACGAGGACGAAGAAACAGAGTTTCCGGCTGATGATAACGGTAGGTTTTGTTCTCTTGCGTTCAAGCTTTGGACTGATCCTTTTGCTGGAAAATTAGTGTTTTTTCGAGTGTACAGTGGGCAGATTAGCAAAGGGCAAATGATTTATAATCCGCGTACTCGTAAGAAGGAACGGGTAAACCGGATCATGATGATTCAGGCCGATAAACAAGAGAATGTGGAGACTGTTTATGCTGGTGATATCGCTGCCTTAGTAGGTATTCGTAATATAACTACAGGTGATACGCTTTGTACGCCCGACATAGATGTATGCCTTGAGCCCCCGACTTTTCCTGAGCCCGTGATATCCATGGCTATAGAACCTAACACCAAGGCAGATCAGGAAAAAATGAGCGCGGGATTACAAGCGTTGTCTGAAGAGGATCCTACTTTTAACTGTTATACCGATCAGGAAACAGGCCAGACACTGATAGCTGGAATGGGTGAGTTGCATCTTGAAATTATTCGAGATCGTCTCTTCCGCGAGTTTAAGGTTGAAGCTCAATCGGGAGCTCCTCAGATTGCTTACCGAGAAACCATAACGAAGAGTTCTGAAGGTCGAGGATTATTCAAGAAACAGACTGGGGGGCGTGGTCAGTATGGAGATGCTACGATTACAATAGAACCTAATGAACGTGGGGGAGGTATTGAAATCGAGAATAAAATTGTAGGTGGTGTTATTCCACGTGAATACATTCCGGCGGTAGAAAAAGGCATTCGGGAAACCATTCAAGGTGGAGTTTTGGCTGGATATGAGCTGATTGATATAAAAGTGGCGATTGTGGACGGATCCTATCACGAAGTGGACTCGAGCGAGCTAGCTTTTAAAATGTCTGGCATCTTAGCAATGAAAGAGGCTGTAAATAAAGCGAAAGCCGTTTTGCTGGAGCCGATAATGAAGGTGGAAGCGACTACTCCTGGAGAATATCAGGGTGATATAATTGGCGACATGAACCGTCGCCGTGGAGTAGTGGAAGGCATAGATTCCAAAAATTCAGGCACTGTTATCACCGCGCAAATACCGTTAGCAACGATGTTTGGATATGCTACTGATATACGATCTCTATCGAGTGGGCGTGCCTCGTATTCGATGGAACCCGGGTATTTTGAACAGGTGCCCCAATCAATTTCTGACGAGATATTAGATAAGGCTAAGAAGTAGGGAGAAAAGAATGGCTGCAGGACAACAGATTCGAATTAGGCTTAAGGGTTTTGATCATCGAGTGCTCGACAAGTCATCGACTGAAATCGTAGATACCGTCAAGCGTACTGGTAGTCGTGTTGCGGGGCCTATACCTCTTCCAACTCGTCGCGAACGATTTACGATGACCCGCTCTCCTCATGTAGACAAAAAGAGTCAGGAGACATTTGAGCAGCGGACGCACAAGAGAATGATCGATATTTTGCAGCCAACTCCAGCAACTGTTGATGAACTTAAGAAGCTTAACCTTCCAGCTGGAGTAGATATAAACATTAAAATTTTCTAGTGGTATGATTGGTCTTATTGGAAAAAAATTAGGGCAAACGCGCGTATTTGATGAAAGCGGTAATGCTGTGTGTGTTACTGTGGTTCATGCCGGACCTAATCGAGTGCTTCAGGTAAAGGCTTTTGAGGGGGAAGACGGCTACAACGCGGTGCAGTTGGGATACGATGATCAGGACAAGATGTCTCGTATGAGTAAGGCACTTCAGGGGCATATGAGTAAACACGGTGGTAAAGCGACCAAACAAGTCAGAGAATTCCGGGATTTTACACTTGAGGTTAATACGGGGGATGTCGTTCCGGTGACGGCATTTGAGCCGGGTGATTATGTGGATGCCATTGCGGATACCAAAGGCCGTGGTTTTCAAGGTGTGGTTAAGCGTTGGAATTTTGGGGGTGGGCCTAAGACTCATGGACAAAAGGGTTTCTTTCGCCGTCCGGGTGGAATTGGGGCCTGTGCCACGCCTGGGTGGATTCTAAAAGGAAAAAAAATGCCAGGTCATATGGGGCAGGAACGGCGAACGGTTCAAAATTTGAAAATTGTTCAGGTGCGGGAGGAGGACAATGTGCTATTAATTAAGGGTGCTATACCCGGTGCTAAAGGCGATTACGTTGTAATTAGGGAATCCAAAAAACGGCCGAAGGGAGCAAGGTCTTAAAGATGGAACTGGATGTCAAAACACTCGCTGGAGGTGAATCAGGCAAGGTTTCCCTCGGTTTTGAAGTTGTGGAGAGCGATAAGGGTAATCAAGCTGTTCACGATACTGTGGTGGCCTATATGGCTGCACAACGTCATGGCACAGCGAAGACAAAAGATCGAGGAGAGGTGAGTGGGACAGGTAAAAAGCCTTGGCGACAGAAAGGTACCGGTAGGGCTCGAACTGGATCTCGCCGCACAAATATTTTCACTGGTGGAGGGGTTACTCATGGACCACGTCCGCGTGACTACACTAAGAAGGTTAATTCCAAGACTCGTCAGCTTGCTTTACGTAAAGCACTTAGTGAACGAATCAAGGATGGAGAAGTGGTTGTGGTCGATAACCTGAAGTTAGAATCTCACAAAACTAAGGCTTTGCAGGCGAAAATCGATATGCTTGCACCAAAGGGTACCGTCCTGCTCGTCAATGGCGAAGTTGAAGAAACCCTTTCTTTAGCGGCTCGTAACATTCCATTGGTTCGATTGATTGAGGCAGATTGTCTCAACACCTATGAAGTGCTTCGTCCCGATGTGATTATTATTTCCAAAGACGGATTACAAAAAGTTGCCAAAAGGCTCAACTCGAAGGAGGCCCAATGAATTCATTCACGGTAATTAAGGGTTTGCATGACTCCGAAAAAACACAGCATTTAAAGGATCTTTTTGTTTTTCGCCAAACTCGAGGAATGAAGGAGAATGTGCTCCACAAGTACACTTTGCGAGTGGATGTCCGGGCGAATAAACATCAGATACGTCAGGCGGTGCAGGCCTTGTTCCCAAAGGTAAAAGTTGAGTCAGTAAATACTGCTACTGTCAAAGGGAAGGCAAAGCGGGCTCGTACAAAGGTGGCCGGGTATACTGCTGAATGGAAGAAAGCGGTGATAACCTTGAAAGAAGGGGAGATCGAACTCTTGTAATAGTAAGGAGAATTTTTCCATGCCCATACGTTCATATAAACCAGTGACTCCTTCGCAGCGCTACATTAAGCGTTCAACATTCGAGGAGATCACCAAAACAAAACCTCAAAAATCTCTGGTTAAAACCAAGAAAAAAACGGGGGGTAGAAATAGTGATGGGCACATCACTATGCGTGGGCTTGGCGGTGGAGCGAAACAGAAAATTAGGAATGTTGATTTTCGCAGGCGTTTTGCCAGAGATAAATACGGCCCAGATGCAACCGTAGAAGGAAAGGTTGCTGCCATTGAGTATGATCCGATTCGTTCGGCACGGATTGCTCTTGTGGAGTATGCTGATAGTGAGAAACGTTATATTTTGGCAGCTAAAGGAATGGAAGTAGGTGCCAATATATTCAGTGGCCCGAAGGCTGAGCCGGAACCAGGCAACTCTTTGCCGTTAAGGAATATTCCTCCGGGTACAGCTATCCATAATATTGAGCTTACTAAGGGAAAAGGAGGTCAGATTGTTCGAGCTGCAGGTACTTCTGCAACTGTGATGGCTGCAGATAAGGATTCCGCCCAGATAAAGCTGCCCTCCGGTGAGATTCGGCGTGTGAATGCCGGTTGTTGGGCTACTGTTGGTGTAGTAGGTAATGCTGACCATGAAAAGCAAGTGTTAGGGAAAGCTGGAAACACTCGCCATCGCGGTCGGCGTGGAATTACCAGAGCGGTGGCTAAGAATCCGGTGGATCACCCTATGGGTGGTGGTGAAGCGAAGACTTCTGGAGGAGGGCATCCTGTAACTCCTTGGGGAGTGATTACTAAAGGCAAAAAGACGCGGTCCAAAAAGAAATACTCAAATAAATTTATTCTAGTTCGCCGTGATGGGCGGCCTATGAAAAGGAAGTAGATAGTAAATGGCACGTTCAATTAAAAAAGGGTTTTATACGGATGTGAAACTCCGTAACAAAGCGATGAAGGCCAAGGAAGCTGGGTCATCAAAGCCAATTAAGACTTGGTCGCGACGCAGTACCATTATGCCTGAATTTGTTGGTCTGACATTCAATGTGCATAACGGGAAAGCTTTTTTGCCGGTGTTCGTCAGCGAGAATATGGTTGGCCACAAATTGGGCGAGTTCTCTCCAACACGGCAATTTAAAGGTCACAGTGCTCATGTCAAAAGAGAGGTCAAATAACATGAAAATTACCTCTACAAGTTTGAATGTACGTATGTCTCCGAAAAAAGTGCGTGAAGTTACTCGGCAGATAGCGGGTTTGCCTGTGGCTCGTGCAAAAGCCATATTGGCTAATATTCCTAGAAAATCAGCACAGCTTGTGGCAAAGACTCTTAATACAGCCATTGCAGACGCAGAGCATATTAGAACTGAGTGGGATGAAACTAATATACAAAATGAAGTGGCTAAGATTAAAGAAAAGATTAACATTAAGACGAACAAACAGGGTGCTTTGGCTAGAAAATACCGCCGTCTAAAAGCTGAATTGGCTAGGTATGAAGAGTATCTGGACTCAGACAAGAAATTAGCGGCTGAATCACTCTATGTTAAGGAAGCAATGGCTGGAGCAGGGACCCCATTGCGTAGATGGCGTACGCGTGCTCGCGGCGGAGGTACGCCGATCATTAAACGCACTAGTCATATACGTATTACACTTTCTGACGAGTAAGCATTATGGGAAACAAAACTAATCCAGTAGGTCTCCGCCTAGCCGTCAATAAAAACTGGGCCTCTAAGTGGTATTCTGACAAGAAGGACTTCGCCAATTATTTGGCTGAAGATCGTGCCATTCGAAAGCTATTGAAGAGTAAACTTGCGGGTGCAGCTGTTACCAAAATATTAATTGAGCGGGCGACACAGCGGGTGCGCATAAAGATACTTACCGCACGTCCAGGAGTTGTAATTGGCCGTCGTGGCACTGAAATTGATAAGATCAAGGAACAGTTGGCTCGAATGACAGGAAAGGAGGTTTATGTTGACATTCAGGAAATCCGAAAGCCTGAAGTGGATGCACAGCTTGTCGCCGAAAACGTAGCACAACAACTTGAGCGTCGGATTGCATTTAGACGGGCCCTTAAGCGTGCCGTACAGATGGCTATGGATTTTGGAGCTGAGGGTATTCGAATTCGTTGCGCCGGTCGCCTGGGTGGTTCGGAAATAGCGCGAACAGAACAGTATTTAGAGGGAAGGGTGCCTCTTCATACCCTACGTGCCAATATTGATTATGGTTTTACTGAGGCTAAAACTAAAGCCGGTATTCTAGGGATTAAATGTTGGGTTTGCACAGGCGAGGACAAACCTTCAAATCGGGCAGAAGAATTAATTGAGACCGGTCCGGCGGAGAGGAATAAATCAACCGAAAGAAAGTAACGCATGGCGAATGAAATTCCAGCCCGAGTAAAATATCGTAAGATGCATAGAGGCAGTCGTGCGGGAGTGGCTTGGAAAGGGTCGGATGTATCCTTCGGTGAGTATGGTTTGCAGGCTTTGGATAGAGCTTGGATCACGACACGCCAAATAGAAGCCTGCCGGCAAACCATTACCCGCAAAATGAAAAGGCGTGGCAAAGTTTGGATTCGCATTTTTCCTCAAAAGTCATATACCAAAAAACCGCTGGAAGTGAGGATGGGTAAAGGAAAAGCGGCTGTTGAAGGTTGGGTTGCTGTGGTACGCCCAGCTAACATGCTCTTTGAGGTATCTGGCGTGAGTGAAACGTTGGCGAAAGAAGCATTGGCTTTAGCTGCAGCTAAGTTACCTATAAAAACCAGATTGATAAAACGCTAGATATGAAGATGAGCGAAATTAAGGAAATGCCACCGATTGAATTATCGGACAAAGGGCGTGAGCTGAGAAAAGAATTGTTTAATCTTAATTTACAGAAGTCAATTGGTACTTTGGAAAAGCCTCACCGTATTCGGCAGTTACGGAAGGATATAGCTAGGGTTGAAACTGCATTAGTCACAAAGAGAAAAGAACCAGAACAGGCCTGATTGATCTGAAACATAAAAAATGATTGCAGAAAAGGAAAAACACCGTAAGCAGCGCCAAGGCGAGGTCGTTTCGGATAAGGCAGATAAGACGATTGTGGTCAAAGTGGAGCGCCGTATTCGTCATCCGCTATATAAGAAAGTTGTTACCCGTTTTAAGAAGTTTTATGCTCACGACGAGCAAAATATTGCAAAAGTCGGTGATGCAGTGCGCATTCAGGAATGTCGTCCCCTTTCAAAAAATAAGCGCTGGGAGCTAGTTGAAGTAGTGGGTGGTTAACTTTGTAAGAATTGGAATATGTTGCAGTTACGTTCAGTTTGTGATGTGGCCGATAACACCGGCGCCAAGCGTGCGGCGATAATTGGTGTGCTCGGGGAAGCTAAACGATTTGGTGAAATCGGTGACATTGTAAAAGCGCACATTAAAGAAGCAGCTCCGGATGGTACTGTGAAAAAAAGCGAGGTAGTTGATGCTGTGGTAGTTCGTACACGAAAGGCCATTCGTAGGTCTGACGGTTCTTATCTGCGTTTTGACAATAATGCTGTTGTGATTATTGATAAAGAGGGAGCGCCACGTGGAACACGCATCTTTGGCCCTGTGGCGCGTGAGTTGCGTGAACAGAAGAAGTTTATGAAAATCATTTCTCTCGCTCCGGAGGTTCTGTGATGAGTCGTAAAAATGACAATCGAGTTCGTAAGGAGGATGAGGTCTACGTCCTCTCGGGTAAATATGCGGAATCAACTGGAAAAGTGATTGAGCTGATTCGCAAGTCCAATCGTGTTAGAGTTGAAATTAAGGGACTGGATGATGATGACAAGATTATCAAGCATCAGAAGCGTAGTCAGGAGTTTCCAAATGGGACAAAGCGTTATCTAAATCCCACTATCCACGTGTCCAACGTGATGAAGTTGGCACGATGGAACGAACGTAAAGGCGGGCCAACAGATGGGGCAGTAGAAAACGAGTAGATGCGCAATGAAACCACGACTTCAAACAAAATATAAGGACCAAGTGCTGCCTGCGTTGCAGAGTGAGCGTGGATATAAGAATGTGCATGAAATCCCTACTCTTGAAAAGATAGTCTTGCACATGGGTGTTGATGCGACTTTAGAAAAATCAGCTCTAGATGATGCCATGCGTGATATGGCTGCCATTACGGGTCGAAAACCTGTTGTCGATAAGGCACGCAAGGCGGTATCCAATTTCAAGCTACGAATTGGTCAGGCTATTGGTTGTCATGTAACCCTTCGTCGTGAGGTAATGTGGGAGTTTCTGGATCGGTTAACTGTCACAGCATTGCCTCGAATACGTGATTTTCGAGGAATTAGTTCTCGTGGTTTTGATGGTCGTGGCAACTATTCCATGGGAGTGAGTGATCAATCTATTTTTGCTGAGATCGAACTTGATAAAGTTAAGCGAACTCAAGGCATGGATATTACCATTGTGACTACTGCTAAAACGAATGAAGAGGCAAAAGACTTGCTTGCCAAGTTAGGTATGCCCTTCGCGAAAAAATAAGGAAAATTTATGGCAAAAACATCGTGGATCGCGCGCAATAACAAAAAGCAAAGGACGGTTGCCAAATATGCAGCTAGGCGCGCTGAGCTCAAAGCAGCTGGAGATTATGAAGGCCTTAACCAATTACCTCGTAATGCAAGCCCAGTAAGGGTGGTAAACAGGTGTAAGCTTACCGGTCGGAGGCATGCTTATATTCGTAAATTTGGGCTATCACGTATTGCATTCAGGGAAGCAGCTGTTAGTGGCCTAATCCCAGGAGTAACTAAAGCGAGTTGGTAAAATGGATACTGTAGCAGACATGTTAACTTGTGTTCGTAATGGCAATAAGGCACTAAAGCCTTACGTTGTAGTGCGACACTCAAGGCTGAAGGAAGATATAGCCCGAATTCTCAAACAGGAGGGGTTCATAAATAGCTATTCGGTAAGTGGAAAACCTAAGACGGAGTTACAGATAGACCTTAAAATTAAGGGTCGTAGAGGGATAATAGAAGGGATAAAGCGTATTAGTAAGCCGGGTTTAAGACAGTACGTGGGAGTTGATGAAATTCCTCGAGTATTGGGAGGATTGGGGGTCGCGATACTGAGTACTCCCAAGGGAGTACTGACCGGAAGAGAGGCCCGCGAGCAGAAAGTGGGCGGCGAGGTTTTGGTTCACATTTGGTAGAAAGATAAAGAATGTCACGAATAGGAAAAATGCCAGTACCAGTTAGTGAAGCAGTGAAAGTTTCACTCAATGGTCGGACCGTTTCAGTAGAGGGGCCTAAAGGTAAATTGAAAATAGATTTGCCGGAATTGACGGAAGCCAAACTCGAAGAAAATCAAGTGGTTGTGACTCGTGAGAATGATGAGAAGCGAGCTAAGGCGATGCATGGTTTAGCCAGATCCTTGATTAATAATATGGTAATCGGCGTTGAGAAGGGGTTTGTGAAGAAGCTTGAAATCCATGGAGTAGGGTTTAAGGCGGCTGTAAATGGGCAAGTGTTGAATTTGCATTTGGGATATTCACATGAGATTAATCATCAAATTCCTGTGGGTCTCAATGTGACTGTAGAAAATAACACCAACATTACTATTGAGGGCGCTGATAAAGCAACGGTGGGTAAAATGGCGGCAGAAGTCAGATCCTACTACCCTGTTGAGCCCTATAAAGGAAAAGGTGTGCGCTACGCGGACGAACAAGTTATCCGAAAACAAGGAAAACAAGTACAATAATTATTAGGCCTTTAGACAACGATGAGACCCGAAGTAAAATGCAAGATCGAACAAAGGCGCCGTTACCGAATTCGTAATAAGGTAAAGGGAACTTCTTCTCGCCCTCGAATGAGTGTGCGTTTTACTGAACGTAATATATATGTTCAGTTTATTGATGATGAAAAAGGTCATACTCTGGCCTCAGCTTCAACCCGCCACAAAACTCAACCCGATCGTGAAAAACTTGCAGCGAATAAGATAGCCGCGGAGAGGATTGGGAAGAGTGCAGCGGAGGTGGCCAAGGGAGTGGGTATTGCTGAGGTTGTTTTTGATCGTAGCGGGGCGCGATATGTCAAAGGAGGCAAGATTGATGTTTTGGCAAATGCGGCACGTACTGAGGGCCTTAAATTTTAATTAGACCGAAGGATAAATAAAGTGGCAGACGAAGAACAACAGGATAACCAAGCAACGGAAGCAGCAGAGGGTGCTAGTACCTCCGAGGTTCAAATTGCCAAAGAAAAAGATGCCTCTACTGATGTCACGAAGGTGAATGAAGAGGTTGCAAATTCCTCAGATTCGTCCGTAGAAGATCATAGGTCTTCGGACTCGCGAGAGGGAGAGCGGCGAGGCGGCAGGCAGCAACGTGGCCGCGGCGGTAACAACCGAGGCCCCCGAGGACCGCAAAAGGAAGATGATGGGATCGTTGAGAAAGTGATCCACATTAATCGATCTAGCAAGGTCGTCAAGGGAGGTCGGCGTTTTGGTTTTAGTGCCCTTGTCGTGGTTGGAAATAAAGAGGGAAAGGTGGGTTTGGGCACTGGTAAAGCTCGTGAAGTAATTTCCTGCATTAACAAAGGTACCGAGGTGGCCCGTCGGAACATGGTTGGTGTTTCTCTCCATGGAGCTACATTGCCTCACGAGGTGTATTCGATTTATGATGGAGCGCGAGTACTCCTTAGGCCAGCTTCTCCAGGTACTGGTATTATTGCTGGCAAAACTGTTCGGGCTGTTCTTGAGAGTGCTGGTGTACGCGATGTTTTAAGCAAGTCTTTGGGCTCAAAAAACCCGGCTAATGTAGCCAAGGCAGCATTGCAAGCTTTGCAGCAATTACGCCGTAGGGAGGATGTAATGGCTGTTCGCGATAAATAATCTGATAATTTGATACGGGGAATTTTCTATGCGATTACATGACTTAAAACCAAATCAGGGGGCAAGGAAACGCCGCAAACGGGTCGGGCGTGGGCATGGAAGTAGCCGAGGTAAAACCAGTACCCGTGGGCATAAAGGGCAAGGGTCTCGGGCTGGCAGTAGTACCCGTGCGACATTCGAAGGTGGTCAGATGCCGTATATACGTCGTTTGCCAAAACGTGGTTTTAATAATGCCCGTTTTCGCAACGAATATGTTCCAGTTAACCTTTCGGATTTAGAGAAGAGTTATGAGTCTGGTGCAACGGTGGATGTGGCGTCGCTCAAAAGTGCAGGTCTTGCTAATGGAGGAGGTAAGGTGCTCATTAAGATCCTTGGTAGAGGTCACATCTCCAAAAAACTTGTTGTGCGGGCACATGCCTTTAGCAGGTCAGCGCAAAAAGCTATTGAAGCAGCAGGTGGGTCTTGCCAGCCGCTTAAATCTGTTGTTGCAGCCGAAGAGAAGCCGAATGCAGAAAAAGATGCGTCGGCTGAATAATTTACTCAATGTTCAGCCAGTACTTCCAGACCCTTCAGAATTGCTTTAAGGTAGGCGAATTACGTAGCCGGATTTTTTTCACTTTGGCACTTTTAGTAGTTTGCCGAGTAATAGCTTTGACACCGATACCGGGATTGGATGGGCAGCAACTAGTTGCGTTTTTTAAAGAACTAGGTGGGTCTGGTGATGGAGGAGCTGGACTGATTGGTATGTACAGTATGTTCACGGGGGGAGCCTTGGAACGTTGTGCGGTTGGGTCTCTGGGCATAATGCCCTACATTAGCGCTACGATCATATTGCAATTAATGACGGCTGTAGTTCCTTCTTTGAGTAAACTTGCGCGTGAAGAAGGAGGGCGGACTCAGATTATAAAGTATGGTCGCTACCTGACTGTTTTACTTTGTTTGGGGCAGGGGTTTGTAATGTCAATTGGCTGGGAGAATCCTCAGAATATCCCTGGATTTGGTCAGTTTGAAGGGCAATTGGTGGCCGAGCCCGGACTTTGGTATCGTATTCGAACTATGTTGTTGCTCACCACAGGCACAGTTCTTTTGATGTGGTTGGGCGAACAAATTACTGAGCGAGGTATTGGTAATGGTATTTCACTGGTAATTACTGTGGGAATTATTGCCCGGGTTCCTCAGGCGATTTTTGGATTGAAAGATATGTTCTTTCCCACAGCTGGCGAAGCTTCTCATCCGTTTAATGGACTGATGCTTGTAGCGCTTTTATTTACGGTGGTTGGGGTTGTTATTGCGGTTACTCAGGCTATGCGAAAGATTCCCGTTCAATATGCCCAGCGACAGGTGGGGCGTAAAATGATGCAGGGTGGATCTACTTATTTTCCGCTAAGGGTGAATTACGCAGGCGTGATGCCGATAATCTTTGCTCAAGCACTCCTAATGTTTCCCGCCCAGATATTTGGGACTATTGGCAGAAAAATGGGAGATGGCAATGCTGCAGACTTTGTCACGGGTTTGGGTGATTCATTGGCTTACGGCACGGGATGGAATCTCGCAATGCAGTCCTTGATGATTCTTTTCTTTTCCTATTTCTGGGTAGCGACTCAGTTTAATGAGACACAGATTTCTGATGATCTCAAGAAAGCCGGGGGATACATTCCGGGCGTGCGGCCAGGGAACGCTACAAGAGATTTTTTGCATCATGCCATGAGTCGTCTCACCTTAGCAGGTGCCATGTTTCTCGTTATTATTGCGGTTATCCCAACAGTGATGATGATAAACTTTGAAATTCCATTCACCGTGGCCCAGTACTTTGGTGGAACGAGTTTGCTGATTATGGTGGGGGTTATGCTTGATACCATGCGACAGGTGGAGAGTCATTTAGCCCAGCATCATTATGATGGATTTTTGAAGGGTGGCAAAAAGGTTCGGGGACGTGCTGGATGATCCCCATAAAGGATGAGGAGCAAATGGCGGCCATGCGTGAGGCAGGCCGTGTCGCGGCAAACGTTTTACAGGATGCATGCCGGTGGGTGAAAGCAGGCGTAACAACCCGCGAATTGGACGAATATGCCGCCAGTCGCATCCGACACTACGGATGTAAGAGTGCGTTTCTCGGGTACGAGGTGCAAGGTAGGAAGTATCCTTGTAACGTGTGTATTTCGATGAATGAGGAAGTGGTTCACGGCCTTGCCGGAAAACGTAGGGTTCTGGAGGGTGACATAGTTAGTATAGATGTGGGTGTTTGCGTAGACGGATTTATTGGCGACAATGCGCGGACTGTAATCGTTGGGGAATGCCCTAAGGAAACGCAAAAATTGATTGAAGTGACTCGGGAAGCCCTGTATGATGGAATTTCCGTCGCTTTACCGGGAAACCGGGTGGTTGACATCTCGTCTGCTGTGCAGAATCGGGTGGAAGCTAATGGTTTTTCAGTGGTGCGTGAGTTTGTAGGTCACGGTGTTGGTGAAGTGGTTCATGAGGAACCCCAAATTCCCAACTATGTTACTGGCCGGGATTCACCGGAGTTACAACCGGGAATGACTTTGGCCATTGAGCCAATGGTCAATGCTGGTACTGCTAAGGTTAAGTTTTTGGCTGATGGTTGGTCGGTGGTGACGCGAGATGGTCTGCCTTCGGCACATTGGGAGCACACTGTAGCGGTGACCGAAGGTAAGCCGGAAATTTTAACATGTCCGGGGCCGAGCCCATCCGAGTCGATGGCCGAATAGTTGAGTTAGTCTCGCATCGGTTGGTGCGTGTTGAACTCGCTAATGGTCACCGATTAATGGGGTACACTACGGGTGTCACTAATGCGGTGCTGGCGGGCGCGAAATTGAGTGAAATTGTGGTGCTGGAAGTGAGCACCTTTGACCTTTCAAAGGGAAGGGTCATGGAAATAATAAAACACAGCGATAACGAACAATGAAGGTACGAGCCTCTGTAAAAAGAATGTGTGAACACTGCCGAGTCATCCGACGCAAAGGGATCGTTCGTGTTATATGTAGAAATAAACGTCACAAACAACGTCAAGGTTAACCCTCATGCCACGTATTTTAGGTATAGATATCCCAGCAAATAAACGCATCGACATCGCTCTTCGTTCCATATACGGCATAGGTCCTGCGGTTTCAGCTAAGATAATGAAAAACTCGCAGATTGATCCGTCTACCCGTGCTCACACTTTGAGCGAGGCTCAGTTGGCTGTCATTGCTAAGTCTATCCAGACCACTGAAATGCTGCCTTCTCAAACGAGTACGCCAGAAAACCCTGAAACTGGATTGTGTCCAATTCTTGTTGAGGGTGATTTGCGTCGAAAAGTTACCGAGGATCTCAAGCGTCATAAAAATATTAAAACTTACCGTGGTCTTCGGCATATGAAAGGTCTGCCAGTTCGCGGACAGCGAACTCAAACAAATGCTCGTACTCGCAAAGGACCTAAGAGAACAGTTGGGGCACAGAGTAAAAAGGCTTAATCATTCCAATTACATAAACAATCATGGCTGAAGAAAAGAAAGATTCGACGACCGAACACCCTGATCCTGAAGCTAAGGAAAAGCCTAAAGCTAAGGAAAAGCCTGAAGCTAAGGAAAAGCCTGAAGCTAAGGAAAAGCCTGAAGCCGAAAATGAGAATGGCAGTGAGGGTGATGAGGCCACTGAATCTACGGGTGAAGATAAGTCAAAGTCGTCCGCGCCGACTGCTGCTGAGCTTTTGGCAGATGATTTAGGTGAAGCCAAGGTCATTAAAGCCAAGAAATCTAAGAACGTTACTAATGGGATTGCTCACATTCGCGCTACTTTCAACAATACCCTAGTGACTATTACCGATATGCAAGGTAATCCGATTAGTTGGTATAGTGCGGGTCGTGCGGGCTTTAAGGGTTCACGAAAAAGTACAGCTTATGCTGCGACACAGGTGGCTCAGCGTGCCGCACGTGATGCCCAAGCACACGGACTGAAGGAGGTGGAAGTTTGGATCAAAGGACCAGGCTCTGGTCGTGAATCTGCGATTCGAGGTCTGCAGGCAGCGGGATTGGATATCAGTACTATCAAGGATGTGACTCCCGTTCCGCATAACGGCTGTCGTCCACCAAAGCGCCGCCGCGTATAACCCTCAACAATTTATAACTATACCATGGCACGATATACAGGTCCTCGAGTTCGTTTAAGCCGGCGGTTTAATACCCCGCTTTTTGGCTCTTCGAAATATCTTGAGCGCAAACCCTATCCGCCCGGAGTTCACGGTCAAAATCGGCGACGAAAAGCGACTGATTATGCATTAGCTCTGGCGGAAAAACAGAAGATGAGATTTTACTATGGTTTGATGGAGAAACAATTCCGTGGTGTCTATCAGAAAGCAATTCGGCGGCGGGGTGTTACTGGTGAAATTATGCTCCAGATTCTTGAGACTCGCCTTGATAGCGTGGTTTATAATCTCGGTTTTGGCTATACTCGAGCTCAAGCTAGGCAAATGGTTACACATGGCCATATACTGGTAAATGGAAAGCGAGCTCGCACACCATCCATTGCCCTAAATGAAGGGGATACCATCGAGGTCAAGATGGTGGATAAGAGTCGCCATTTGGCCGACAAGAATTTGGAATATTCGACCAGTCGAACTGTTCCCGATTGGCTTCAATTAGATAAGTCGGTTCATAAAGGTGTTATCAACCGTGTGCCGACGCGTGAAGATATAGAGCCGGTGGCCAATGAGCAGACAATAGTAGAGTTTTATTCCCGCTGATTCCTTGGCCTGAGTGGGCTAAAGAGAATTCGGCAATTATACGGATCACAAACACGGCGGGAATCTAGTTTGAGATCAGATTAAAATTGCAAAAGAAAGTAAGAAAAAATGCCAGTTAGATTAGGAGCATTCGAAAGGCCTACGCGCCTAAAGAAAGACGAAGAGACGGCTACGGACAAATATGCAAAGTTTTTTGCCGAACCGTTTGAGATTGGGTATGCCCATACAATAGGGAACAGCATGCGTCGCGTGCTGCTTTCTTCGCTTGACGGGGCGGCAATTACATCAATTAAGGTTGATGGAGCACAGCATGAATTTTCCACCGTTGAGGGAATAGTGGAAGATATGGCTGAGATAATACTCAATTTGAAGCAGGTAAAGTTCAAGATTCATGATACTCGTGATCCTCA
>CAJWKQ010000023.1 GCA_913041895.1 uncultured Verrucomicrobiales bacterium | reverse complement strand
ATAACGCGGCCCGGGCCGGACAACAGACCGTGTGCGCATAGGCCTGGGTAAACCGCACCCCGGTGGCAGCCAGCCTGTCGATATTGGGGGTAATCAAATCCTTGGAGCCATAACAGTTTACATCCAGCGTCCCCTGGTCATCGGTAAAAAGGATGACAACATTGGGTTGCTTGGCCTGCAAACCATTAACAAACAGCAGAACCAAAAAAGTATAAAAACGGATCATGAAAAAAAGAGCATTTCGCAGGGTCAACCTTACTCGTTAGAATATATGCAGTGGATCTTAGGTGCCTTTTGCCCTTTACCTACGTATTTTGTTCGCAATATGAAGCATACTAATCGACCAACTCAATCACCGCAAAAATCGCTCGGTGATCCGAAGCTACGGCTTCATCCAATACCTGAGTCTCAACCACCTTCCACCGATCTTTTGGTCGCACCAAGATATAATCAATCTGACGCACAGGTTTGGTCACCGGAACGGTTGGCGTAATTTCAGGATTGGTGCGCACCCATAATTTACCCAATTCCTTTAAGGTGGGGCTACTGGGCACATCATTAAAATCCCCAGCCAGAATAGCCGGTATATTTTTTTGTTCCCCAATCATCTGATTGATGAATTTTGCCGAGGCACGCCGTTCTGCATCCGGACGCCGGTGATCCAGGTGCGTGACCATAAAAAGAATGCTCTCCTCTTTCGAAACCTTGATCACTGATTCCAATACTCCGCGTTGTTCGCCAGAATCCATATTGGGCAGGTGATGGTTCTTGTGACGGGTAATGGGAAAGCGCGAAAGGATGGCATTGCCGTAATGGCCGCCCTGAAAGTCGATATTGGCTCCAAAGACACTTTTCATTTTTGTCAGGCGCGCCAATTCAGCCACCTGGTCCACCTTTTGGGTGCGCTTGGTTTTTTGATCCATCTCCTGCAAAGCCACTAGGTCCGGTTTCACTGATAAAATCACCCGGGCAATACGTGGCACATCAAGTTTTCCATCCACTCCTTCAGCGTGATGAATGTTATAACACAGAACCCGCAGCCGAATTGGTTCTGTATTGGAAGAGGCAAAAATGACCTGCCGCTTGACCCGACTGATCCCCACTAGACCTCCAGTCACTGGATCATTGGCCAAACCCTGACCGGTAAAGGGAACAGGGTGTTGACCCAAATATTCCAGTTCACTGCCTTCCTTGGGTAAGCCCAGGCGAAAGGCCACCGAATCATCATGACCGGTCGTCCACAGTTCGTCCCCGCGCCAAATGCCACCTGACAAACTATGACGGCCGAGCTGACTGATGACTTTCTTTGGATAGGTCCAGTGGGCGACTTCCTGCCACTTTTCATCATACTTGACCAGGAACGTCTTGTGATTATCCGCTCCATAAAGAGCAAAGTTGCACCACCAGAAACCATCCTTGCGCAATACCCACGTCAGGGACCCCCCGGCACTGCCGAAATCCTTGAAGGTGGTCAGTTTCATGGAGTCAGTATCCAGTGCCTTGATTTCGCTGCGCTCAGGCTTAAGGGGATAGTTTGAGTGCGCACACAGAAGTTTACCTTTCCAGAAAAAACCGCTATTGAGGTGCTTGGCCGCGCCTTCGCTCGTTGCCACACGTTTACCGCTTTTACGGTCGTACTTGGCAACCCCTCGGCTGGTAATCGCGTAAATGAACTTCCCTTCTGCAGCAGCCGCCTGGTGCGCTTCGGCTGCAGGCAGTTTTCGCTCCGCCTTCCACTGTGCCCCGACCAGCATCCCTTGGGCCAACAAGAGAAACGCCAACCAAAGCTTCATGCTATTTCTTGGGTACTTCATTTACCGTGTAATAGGCGTGGCGATGAAGCAGCTCCTCCTGATCGCGATCACGCAACAAACCAAGGTCAAATTCATGCACATGACCGCGCTTAAGGTCACTTAAAATAATCTGAGCACTCAAACCATCAGCTGCCAGCTTGGCACTCTTCACCTGCGGGGTAGTCTGGTCCACCTCTGGCCCTCCATAGCCACCATGGTAAATGTGAGTGAAAGTGCTAACCTTATAACTTTTGGGATCATTACCCGTCTGAGCTTCAACAGACTTGGTAAAGGTAATCTTGAATCCATCAGAGGTAATATTGATCCGCTTGATCTCGAAGGGCATACGCCCGGTCCAGTCCAGTCTTTCCAGAGCAAAAGGTTTAATGCCACGCACCGGCCAGCCGCGGTTGGTGCCTCCAGCAAGCAGTCGACCCTTTGGTGTAAACTGCACATTCAGGATTCCGGTAGACAACCCCTCACGAAAGGGATAACACGCACCCTGCCACACGCCATTAATCTCTTCAGTGGTCGCGCGCATGATAATTGACTGAGTGTAGTCACCGAGAAATATCTGGTTTTCAAACGGACCAAACTTGCCCCCCGAACGATCCACCACATAACCGGTAATGGAACGCCCCATCCGAATATAGGGAAAAATGACTGCATAAGGCACCAGTTCCTTGACCTTTTCCTTCTCGGTAACAATGCGCGTTCCACTCTCAGGTTTTACGGGCTCCTTGAGGTGCGGCGCATATTTATACCAGTTAAAACTAACCGGGTGCCCCATAAAACCACCTGGCTTGAGAAACTTGAGGCTACAGGAGGAATTCCACGGGCCCTGGCTCTCAATATAAAAGAGTGCACCGTGTTCATTGGGACCAATTCCACCGGGGCTCCGCAAGCCGCTGGCGATGGGAATGGATTTACCCTCAGGGGTAATCTTCATCGCCCAACCACGAAAGAGCGCACGCGAATGATAGGAATTGGATAGGCCCAGTGCCACATAGATATTCCCCTTCTCATCAAACTTGGAGCCAAAGGCATACTCATGATAATTCCCATAACCCCACGCGTCAGACACCGTTTCAAACCGGTCAGCGCGACCATCATTATCAGAATCCACAACCCGTGTAAGCTCGGCACTATGCGTGACATATAGAGCCCCTTTTCGATGAGCCAACCCGAAAATTTCGTCCAACCCCTCAGCAAACTGATGGAACTGCGGCCTGGGCTTTTCCTCATCGATACCTTTGACAAAAAAGATATCTCCCCGACGGGTTCCCACCGCCAACCGGTTATCAGGCATCAGTTCAAATGCCCCGGCCTCAATCACCTGACCCTTGGGCATGGGAATACTTACCACACGATAATATTCGCGTTCGCGCTTCTCGGTTCCCCACCGGTCCCCCACTTCCTCGGCAAGAACCGCAACACTCAAGAACAGCCCCAGCACACTGGATAATTTTATTTTAACGCAATAACTCATAACGGATTTGAATTCCGGATTTGCCCTTGGGCAGTTTCAGTTTCAGTAAAAGTTCCCGCGCCTCGCCTTCACCCCGCAATAGCGCAGTCCCTTCAGGCACCTGCAACTTCACCTCATCACTGGTAAATTCTGTTCCCGAGCGCTGCTGCAATTTGCCTGTAAGCGCGCGAAAATAAACTGTCTCAGGCTTTGGAGCTGTGAATTGAATTTTGCGCACCAGACCGTCACGGATTACCTTCGCCACCCCGGCAACTGAAGTGTCTTTAACCTCCACTTCCCCAGTCTGGTAGATAAAAGTTGGCACACCATTCTTGTCGAGCCGGTAGCCTTTAAATTGGTAACCCCGATTGCGGGGATATAGCGGGTCTGGATTCACCGGATTATCCTTATCCATCCTGGGCCGCAGCGGCCACGAATCATCTTCCTTTTCCAAACGATAAAACGCCACATCCTGTGCCAGTTCAATCGGTCGCCCCCTGGGATTAAAATTCCCGGCACCCTGGCCACCCCAGCCAACACTGACAAAATCCCCCTTCCATAAGCCACTCAATGAACCATACTCCGCATTGAAGGCGTAACTCATACCGCCAGGAAAACCCACTGCAATTCCTCGGTATCCCGCAATCCGGCTTCGACCACGGTACACCCGCACCCGATCGGCAACCTTCAAATCCGTCCCCACTGAACGAATCCCTGAAGGATCCCGTGCAGAACGGCCCAGAGAAAAGTAATACCACAAGGCACGCATTTGTTCATCTGTATCCCCTTCAAGCACATCCTTGCGAACCGCATCACCACCGGGCCAAAAATTAGGCATCACAATACCCGGCCTGTACTTCTGCGGGTTCTTCATGAAATGAACGAACCAACTGGACTGCAACCGCTCAAAGGAATTGAGTAGATCAACCCCCTTTAATCCCGGAGAAGCTTTACCATTGAAGTTGTGGCAGGCGATGCAGTTCAACCCCTTGTCACCCAATAGTAAATGGCCGCCATCACGGTACTTGCGCCGATCATTACGCTTGGGCTCGGGCAACTCCACCTTTGGCAATTGATCAACCTTTTCAAATAACCCCGGCAAATGACCAAGATTGGCTTCACCAAATTGCGGCATGCGCGTGTGCATATAGGGCCGTACGTTTTCCGCATCAAACAAAACCTTGCGCAACCATTCGGGCTTCAACTTTGCCCCCACTCCATCCAATGTCGGAGGAATCCGGGCAGGATTTCCCAACCCGTCCTCATCGGTGCCAAAATATTGGAACATCGCATTACTCACTCCCCCTGCCCCATCACGCGTGTGGCAGACAATACAGTTGAAGGCAGCCAATGACTGGTGGATTTGCTCCTTATCTCCAAGTGGATCACCCAGTGCAGGAAGAGCTTGATTGATTACCCCTCGTTGTTTCTGAGATAAATGAAAATGAGGCGCGACCTTTGGCTTTGCAGACAAACAACCTCTATCCGGTCGCAGTTTTTCCAGTGCCAGGGAGGGGCTGCCCTTCAACCCATCAAGCTCATGACATGAGGCACAATTAAGCTGTCCAAAATATTTCCTGCCCGCTGCCACCTTGGCAGCAACGGGTTTAAATTCCGAAAGTCTAACGGCTTTAAATCCAATCAAGTAACTGGCAATCGATTTTGCCTCTTCACGCGTAAGATTCATATCAGGCATTCGCCCGGAGGGTCGTGCGTGAAGGGGCTGAAACAAAAATTCGGACAGTGAATCCACGCCATACTTCGATGGCAAATGTGATAACTGCACGCCTTTACCCGGCATATGACAATTAACACACCCGATTTTTTCAAAAAGTTTTTTGCCCGGATCAACTTCACTCTGCTTCACAACACCTTCAATAAAAGAATTTTCCGTACGACTGACTAAAAAGTGTGTTAATGCCTCAGCAATCTCATTTCTTTTGGGGTTGCCCTCCAGAAGATCCGGCATTTGTGTCCCCGAATCCACACTGTGGGGGCTGGCAATAAATCTCTGTATGAAATCTGGATTTAAACGCGAACCCACCAGCGATAAATCCGGCCCTTTCTTTTGCTTAACCGCTTCAGTGGCATGACAGGACGCGCAGCGTAACTCCGAAAACAAAAGTCGGCCCTTTTGAGGTTCAGACAAACCATGTTGCGCGTGTTGCAATCCGAGAACCGTTGGCGCTGCCTCCACGCAAATTGTCACCATCAGTAAAATAGTTGCCGCATATCTCATTTCTATTTGCCGGCCTTCTTTTTTGCAGTCTTTTTACGGAACCCTGAGGTTTGAAGTTGCTCCTCATATTGCTTGATATACTTCTTCATTGGAACGCGTTTCACTGCATCACCAATCACCTTCAAAGGCACATCCTCAAGCTTTTTAAAACGCATACAGGATTTTCCCATGTCGAGTTTCTTACCTGTTTTTTCCCAATCCTCAACAAATCGATCTTTTAATACTTCATCGATGTAAATGCAAAACCCATAAAATGCCATGTGGTTTTTCTGCGAAGCAAACCCGACAAACGGCAGTGGCTGGCCAGGCTGGCAATTGTAACCGGAAGGATATTCAGAGAGTGGCACAAAATATGAAGGCATTCCCCATTGAATACCTTCCTCATATCCTTTGGGTAGATTCTTTAAAACAACCTCACGAATAGCCGTAATGGCTTCGCGCCGATCTTCGGGCAAAGAGGCCAAGTACTCCTCAACATCCTGCACTTCGCTTGGCATGATTTATTTTTTCTTTTTCTTTACTCCCGCAGCCTTGCGGAGAGTTTCGAATACTTCATCATATCCCCCCCCCGGAACCGCGTTCCCACCGGGAACAAATTCTCCATAAGGTCTCCCTGAAAATTTATTTAATTCGACGGCGAGTGTTTGCTTTAACTGGTTTAATGTCCGCGCATGACCTGGATAGCCCGCAAGATTTTTTTGGGCATCCGGGTCACGTTTCAAATTATAAAGCTGATCACCTGTATAGGCGCGTGGATGGGTGGCAATTGACCGGGAAACCCCCCCACTGAGGCCTGTTAAAGATTTTAAATACCTGCGATGACTTTCCCTCACCCCGGCAACCTGTTCACGAGTGTAACGCAGAGCGATGTAACTATAGGTCTTGGTTTTAATGGACCGGGCAGCGCCAATCTCAGCATAAACATGTTTACGCACAGGCTTATGCGGTTCTTGAAAGAGTGACACTAAACTCACACCATCTATCCGGTATTTTGCCGTCGGTTTTGCCTCGGCCAAATCAAACCAGGTCGGAACAAAGTCAGTATTTTGAATGAGCTCTTGGCTACGAACACCCGCTTTCATGCCAGCTGGCCAGCGCATGATACAGGGCACTTCGGTGCCCTTGGCCTTGTACAGTGAACCCTTGTGACCGGATCCATGGTCGGCAATAAAAAGAACCACGGTATTTTCCGTTAATTTGAGTTCATCAAGCTTGTCCAGAATAAGCCCAAGTGAATCATCCATCCACAGATAACCGGCCTGATCGGATGTTAAACCAGCGGCCTCAATCCGCTTCATCACCGAACCCCGCGGGGGAAGCACGTTTAAATCCTCCTTAATGATTCCTTCTCCGGTGACCCTGGGTTTATCCAGTGACTTATGCCAGGAGCCATTGGGCCCATGTAAAAGCGTGGTGCAGTAATGCATATAAAATGGTCCTTCTTTATGTTGTTCAATGAAGTCCACAGCCGCCGCTGCGGTCCATTCTGGGTTGTGACTTTGAAAAGGTGCCTTGGTGTTGTCCCAGTAAATATTCTTGGCCCAGGTAAAACCGAAATCCTTTACTGCTTTCCGGTAACCCTTTTCATTCTCAAATTTCCTACGATTGAGCGCTTCGGTAAAAGGGACATTCTTTTCAATCTCATGCAAACCGTACTTTTTACGAAACTTTGAATCACTGAGTGATGGGCCGACATGAAACTTTCCAACCATACCGGTTGCATACCCTGCCTTGGCTAGCACAGCTGCCACATTCTGGTTATCCGGCTCCAATTGAACATTAAAAGCAGGCAGGCTTTGCTGGCCTTTGGGAAACAATTCCAAAAAACCAGCCGAGTAGGCAGAACCCGCATAACGGCCGGTGAGAAATGTATATCTAGAGGGCGTACATACCGTACTGGTCACATGCGCATTATCAAAAGTAATCCCCTCTTTTGCTAAACGGTCGAGGTTTGGTGTAAGAACTTTTCCGCCATAAACACTAGTTTCGTACTTATCATAGTCATCAACCATGAAAACGATAATATTCGGCCGGGACCCAGCATTGCTCAACCCAAGGCACCCAAACATCATGACCATAAACAAACGTGTCATAAACTCATGATTAAGTAGCATTTGATGAAGGTCAAACCTCAACGCAAATACCTACCATTATTCCAACTTGCCGAAAATGTGACAGCCCCTGACACTTACCACATGAATCATAAAATTGTTCGCACCATATTACTTTTAGCCCTGGTACTTTACTCAGAAACCCAAGCCCAAAAACCGGTTGTGCCTTCGACCATCAAGGTGATGAGCTTCAATATCCGCTACGCCAGTAATTTCGGGGCAAACTCCTGGCCCAAGCGACGCAGTGGCGTGGTTCAGGTGATCCGCGATAAAAAAGCCGACCTGATCGGCACGCAGGAAGGATTACATCACCAGTTGCTTTACATGGATAAGGAGCTAAAGAACCACAAATGGATTGGTGTCGGCCGCGAAGGCGGTAACAAAGGCGAATTCATGGCCATCTTCTACCGAACCGACCGGTTTAAGCCATTGGAAACAAGACACTTTTGGTTGTCCAACACTCCCGAAGTCGTTGGCTCAGCAAGTTGGGGTAATAATGTAAAGCGAATGGTTACTTGGGTGCGCTTTCGTGACCTCAAAACAACAAAAGAATTTTATTTTTGGAACACCCATTTTGACCACCGCTCACAACCCTCACGAGAGAAATCAGCTCAATTAATCTTAAATCAGGTTATGGCACTAAAAACCAAATTACCGGTCATTCTCGTTGGTGATTTCAACGCAGTAGCCAAGGCCAACCGGGCTTACGACACACTCACCGGCCAAGGTGCATTCGAGGATTCGTTTGAAACAGCAGCCAAAAAAGTAAACTTAGGCTGGAACACATTCAATAGCTTCAGGAAAACCGAAAAAGGCAAAAGGCGCATCGACTGGATTTTAACCAAAGGCCCACTAACAACAAAACGAACTGAGATTGTGCTTTTTGATGAATCCAAACAAATTCCTAGCGACCACCAACCTGTCACTGCAGTCATTCATCTCAAATAAACAATCACATCCTGTTACAGACTGACAGCTGCAAGGGTTGAGGATTGAAATTTATTGTTGTTTCTGCTGGTATAACTGCGATGGCAGACAGCCAAAAACCGGCCCCGGAAAATCCTGAGAAATTTTCTGATTTAAGGCTAAACAAACCAGCACAGTCTGCAGCAGGCTTACCTGCAGTCACCAGTTCGCTGAGGCATGCATTACGTGCATCCAGTCCCGGAAGAGCACTCAAACCCTGGTTAAATCTTAACCAAAAGGGCGGTTTTGACTGCCCGAGTTGTGCTTGGCCGGATCCGGATGGCCACCGCACGACTACCGAGTTTTGTGAAAATGGAGCCAAGGCCCTGGCTTCTGAAACATCCAACCGAAATTGTTGCGATGCTTCTTTTTTCAAAAAGCACTCCGTTTTGGAGTTATCAGAAAAATCCGATCACTGGCATGAACTACAAGGCAGATTAACCGAGCCAATGATCCTATCAGAGGGAGCAACCCACTATAAACCCATATCTTGGGATAGTGCCTATAAATTGATTGCTGATGAATTACAAATAATACAATCACCCAACGAGGCTGTATTTTACACTTCTGGGCGCACCGTAAATGAGGCAGCTTTTTTGTATCAGTTATTCGCTCGTAAATTTGGCACCAACAATCTGCCTGATTGCTCGAATATGTGTCACGAATCCAGCGGAGCTGCGCTCAAGCCAACCATTGGAATCAGTAAAGGCACCGTATCTTTGAATGATTTTGAAAAAACCGAGGCGATTTTTATTTTTGGACAAAACCCGGGCACAAATCATCCGCGAATGCTTAGTTCATTACAGTCTGCCAAGCGAAGGGGAGCAAAAATTGTGGCCATCAATCCACTTAAAGAGGCAGGGCTTTTAGGCTTTGCGCATCCGCAGGAAATTTCCGGAATTCTAGGCAAGGCAACCCCATTAACAAACGAGTACCTGCAGGTAAAAATAAATGGAGATATGGCTCTCTTGAAGGGGATGCAAAAAGCGCTATTGGACGCTGAAAGTAAAGCACCAGGCACGGTATTAGACCAAGAATTTATCAAACAACACACAAGTGGATTTACCGAATGGAAGGAAGCCCTTGAAGTCATTGCTTGGGATGACATCCTTGAGCAAAGTGGACTTAAACGCGATGAAATCGAAGCTGCTGCCAAAATCTACTATGAGGCAGAATCAGTAATCTCCTGCTGGGCCATGGGCTTAACTCAGCACTCCACGGCTGTAGCCACCATCCAAGAATTAGTTAACATACATTTATTGCGAGGTAATATCGGTAAGCCGGGTGCTGGCCTTTGCCCGGTTCGTGGTCACAGCAACGTTCAAGGGGACCGAACAATGGGTATTACCACACAGCCAGCTACCGACTTTATAGACGCACTAGGCAAGGAGTTCTCCTTTACCCCACCAACTCAAAAAGGAATGGACGTTGTGGAATCCATCGAAGCTATGCGTGATGGAAAAATAAAAGTAATGTTTTGTCTCGGAGGCAATTTCCTATCGGCTACCCCAGATGTGAGAGTAGTGGCTGAAGGTATGCGCAAGTGCCAATTAACTGTGCAAGTCTCCACCAAACTTAACCGTAGTCACCTCATCACAGGAAAAAAGGCTCTTATTCTTCCCTGCCTTGGACGTAGTGAACGCGATGGAGACCAATTCGTCACAGTCGAAAACTCAATGGGAATTGTGCATTCATCCCGTGGCAACCTCGAACCCATCAGTCAATCATTGCTAAGTGAGCCTGCAATAATCGCCAACGTTGCCGAAGCCGTTTTGGCTAAAGAAGATATAACATGGAGAGAATATGCAAAAGATTACTCTAAAATCAGAGAAAGTATTGAACGAACAATTCCGGGTTTTGAAAATTTTGAGAGTCGGATCACCGAGCCTGGAGGTTTTTATCTCGAGAATTGCGCAAAGAACCGCAAATTTGCCATTGAAGGCAGAGCTCCTTTTTCAGTCCATGACCTTGAACCATTAAAGCTTTCTAAAGATCAGTTATTGCTGATGACAATTCGAAGCCATGACCAATTCAATACGACAATTTATGGAATAAATGACCGCTATCGAGGTATCCAAGGTGAGCGTAGAGTTGTTTTTCTCAATCAGAAGGACATGGAAGCACGAGGACTGAAACCAAAACAGCCTGTCAACCTGATTAGCCATTGGGAAGGAAAACAACGCAAAGCAAATCTTTTCCTGGCAATCTCCTATAATATTCCGAATGGCTGTGCCGCGGCTTACTTTCCAGAAACAAATGTGCTGGTTCCTCTCGAAAGCACTGCCAAGATCAGCAATACCCCCACATCTAAGTCTATAATTATTACAATTGAAGCGGCCTAGAGAATCACTTTAAGTTCCCCTGCTTCTTTTTTGATTTTAGCTACCACTACACCTCTTATCATTTTTGCATCTGGCTTTTGCAGACCGACCTTAATAGTGTGTTTACCAGTTGAATAAGCGCGCGGCTTAAAACGATTCCCCTTGGCACGAGCAGTATAAAGCACCTCACCCGTTGCCTCTTCAATCACCTGAACCACCGGATTCACTCCCTTATCGAATCTCAACTCGGGCAACCAACCTACAACCTTTCGGCCGTCATTGGCATCCTGATCAACTTCAATTGGCCAACCAAGATACTGCACCTTATCACCTTGGGTCACATCGCAAAAACGAGGCCAACATTCAAAAGTTATTTTCCTCGTCTTCTTATTGAAACGCGCAATTCCATAACCATCAGCACGCTTTTTCTCATCAGCGCGATTTTCTGGATTGGCATAAGCCAACATGGAAATTTTGTTACCCAAACCATCCTTAAAATCACCGGTCCAAGGCAGAGGGCTGTTAGGTACCGGATTAGGGCCTGCTTTCTCATCAAGCGGATGCCACCAACGACCATAGATAGTATTGATTAACGCAGGACCCGTAAACCCATATGGCCCATCACCATGTTCATCAATTCCATGCTTCACTGTCACCGCCAGATGTTGATCTCCACATAAGTGAACAGCCCATGCACGACGAATCAACTTAAGAGCACGACGACTGGGTGTTTGAGGCCATCCGTTACAATCTAGATCAGCCAAAAGCCGGCTGTTAGGTCCACCGTGCATGTGAACAGCCCCACAGAAAGCCGTCTGCGAAAGCACCCCTTTCATCTCAGCATCAGTCCAATCAGCTGACCAATCTTCCAGAAATTTTTCCTGCCGCGGCCCAAGCAGTTCTAGACCCGGTAGGTCAATTTTATTCGGATCATACTTTGGATCATTGATATGATCGGGTCTTGGCCCCATTTTGGGGATCTTACCGGCCGGCCCACTTTTGAACTTTCGATCCTCCAGAATTGCAAAATCTACTCCGCCCACAGTTAACCGGGTAAAGTAAACACCGATATCACGATCCACCGGATCAGGATCCACCGGATCAGGCAAACTTGAAGTCTGCTGCCGTTGCACCTGATTCACGTATTTAACGGGATATTTATAGCCCCCATCAGCATCACCGCGAATCCGTGAGCGCTTACCACTTTCACCCCATACATTACCGTGGCCTACGTCATGGTCATCGGGAATACATATCGTTGGCCGATCTCGTATAATATCACGGTACTGAAGACCAAACTCGATCCACCCTGTTGTGTGTTCGGTATGACGGTAATGCTGATCACCACCAAAAAACAATAGATCCGGATTATGGTGCTTAAGGTTATCAACAATCTCAGTACGCGGCCCCGTGGTACGGCTGGAATTACACGAAAGATTGGCTACTACAATTTCATCTTTATCGGAAGGATCACGGCGAACCACTCCTTCAAATTTTGCCTTTTGACCATGGCACACACGATAATTAACATCTTTAGAATTATCCCACTTCTCTATACGGAAGTGAGCATCCCACCCTGGATAATGCACCTCAGTTTTTGCCACCTCCTGCCATTTTCTATTTCGTTTAAATTCAAGCCTAGCCTCCCGCTTCTCGCCTGGTTTCAAAGGAAATAATTGGGCAGACAATTTCAATACACCCGCTTGATGAGTATACATCGCGAAAGCCACCACTTCTTCACGAGGTACATTCATGCTTGGCGGAGCTCCTTTTCTACCCTTAGGCGCCGGCTTACCATTATTGCCCGGCCGCTTCCACCATTCCCCAGTCGTAAGTAATTCCAGACGGGAAAACTCCTGCCCAAAGGGTGGCGCTGATTCCTGAGCAGCCAAAAATTTTTGTGAAATAACCAAAGCACTGGCACTGGCGACTGCTGAAGTTTTAATTGCCGTACGGCGGTTCATTTTGGCTCCGTTCATAAAAAAATCCTACTTACGTCGTTTTACTGTTTTCTTGGGTTTATGCTTCTCACCTTTAGGCATGATGGGACTATCCCAATCGGCTAAATCAGAAGGTTTCACATTTTGCACCTCTCCTCCAAAAGAAAAGGGAGTAGGCTGATAGGGCCCCACAAAATCCACATTCATATTAGGCTTAATATACTCCTCCATTCCCATGCACCAAAAGACTCCATTGATAATACAACGGCGAACTCCTTCACTAATAATGTCTTCAGAAGCACCTTGTGTGCTGCAGAAAACCCGACCTTTTTTGCCGGAAGCAGACTGGTATTCGCGAACCCAAATACTCGGGCTAGGAGGTTTGTTTTCAACCGGTTTCCCATCAGGCTTCATGGAGTCAAGCACCTGATTTTTCCCAAGAATTACTGAGCCTTTAATTGGCACTGCACTATAGGCTCCGGCAAGTGTGTGCATATCCTTAACTCCACGCACCACTGGATGATCCTTTTGCTCCGGTACAACAAACATACGTGTACTATACTGATGATTACGCCCGTAATGGCCCGCCCCTTCTCGCGGACGCCATGTCTCACCTAAAACCTGACGACCAAACCCCCAGTCATAGTCCTTATTTCGAGAGTTAAAGTTGTAATAGGCATACTTGCCTTGCAATTTATTAAAAGCGTGTGTTGTGGTGCGCAGCCCCAGCACAGGGCCACCGCGATCAAGATAAGAAGTGAATTGCTTCATCCATTCATCCTCAGGAGCCAGAAAACGAAGGAAGAGAAATAGCATATCTGCATTACTCAAAGCCTCGATTCCAGGCACATTGGAAGAACCGGCCTTGATGTGACCAGCCTCATCCAGCCCAAAAAGCACGGTGCATTTGAAACCATACCGCTTGGCCAAAATTCTTGCGATAGCAGGGCAAGTTTCCTCACCACGATACTCGTGATCGCTGGCAATAAATACAATGTGCTTACCTTTGCCGGGGCCTTCGATTCCTTCATAATTCAGGGGTGCAGAAACCGCAGTTACCGTTTTTATTTCAGCTAATTTAAGATTTCGGTAGTCAATCGACATATTTCGGTTTCCATGCAACTGAATTCCCACAGGCCCCTTTTCTGCAGCAGAGGCACTGACATAATTCATAACCTTCTCACCCTGTAACCAAACGGTATATTTTTTGCCGACAGCCTGAATACGCATGGTATTCCAATCCTTAGGCTTAAGTAATTTTTTGATATTACTTGCCTCCACAGGGTAACCCTTGCCTGGAATGTAAGGAGAACAAGTCATGTCACGTTTGAGCGAACCGGATATACCTATCTGAATTTGATCCTGGTTACGCAAATGCATGCCACTATCGACCACGCCTTCGCCAAATCGAAAATCAAACTCCATCACAAAGTTCCGGTATTCTTTTTTCGTCCAAAGAATAGACCCTTTCTTCTTTGGCCCGCTCTGGATTTTCAAGACACCATCCTCTGCCTTATACCAACCGGCTTCATCATTTCCTTTGGGGGGCTGCCAACCGGAAAGATCCTTGCCATTGAAGATAGACTTCATCTCAGGCTCGGCAAAAAGCCCCGAGGCAAGTGCGAAGAAAATAAGACTACCAAAAAACCGAGTGTTCATGGGCTTTAGTTTGCCTATTCTGATTCATGAAGCAAGCCCACAGCACAAACGTGTTTACAGATTGACCCAAATCATTGGCACATTGACAATTGGGGTTCTTCAATAAACTCAATTAATATGCGCACCTCATTACTTTGCCTGCTCATTCTCACTTTTTGTCTTACCGCCCAGGAGCCGCCCTATGATAAACCACCTGCTGTCAAACCTCCCTATTACCGTGTACGCTATGAGCCTTCCACCAAACCGGCCGAACTGATTTTTCCGGTCCAATACACCGTGTGGATTCCCAAAGGTGTAACAACCCTGCGGGGTGTGGTGGTACATCAACACGGTTGCGGGGAAGGCTCGTGCAAGTCCGGCCAGACCGGTGCCTTTGACCTTCACTGGCAAGCCTTGGCCAAAAAACATGATTGCGCCCTGCTTGCTCCCTCCTATGAACAACCCCAAAAGGCAAACTGCCAGATGTGGTGTGATCCGCGAAATGGCTCGAGCGCGAAGTTTCAAAAAGCATTAATCGACCTGGGCAAACAATGTACTCACCCGGAGCTGGGCTCAGTGCCTTGGGCATTATGGGGCCACAGCGGTGGCGGCCACTGGGCAGGCGGCATGGTGATGTTGCATCCAGAGCGCATAGTAGCCGCTTGGTTACGCTCAGGAGTCCCCTTGTTTAAGGCCAACCCCGAGCGGCTTGTCATCAAACCGCACACACTTCCCAAGGCGGCTCTTGGCGTTCCCATGATGTGCAATCCGGGAACCAAAGAAGGCGTAACCCTTAAAACCGGAAAATTTTCCAAAGTATGGCCGGCCAATGAAAACTTCTTTCATGCCGTACGAGGGCAAGGGGGATTACTTGGGGTTGCGGTCGATCCGCTTTCGGCCCACGAGTGCGGCAATCAGCGCTATCTGGCCATTCCCTGGCTGGATGCCTGTCTTGAAGCGCGCCTACCTGCAAAGCCAAACCAACCTTTAAAGCCCATGCCAACGGACAAAGCTTGGCTTGCCCCTCTGCTCGGGAAAACCGCCGTTCCTGAAAAAGTGCTTTCCATAAGCCCAAAACGGGCAATTTGGTTACCAAACGCAAAAATTGCCAAGCTATGGATGCAGTATGTGAAGGACACGAAAGTAACTGACACCACTCCTCCTCCAGCCCCCTCCCACATAAAGATAAAAAACAACGTGCTCACGTGGAAGTCGGAAGCCGATCTGGAAAGTGGTCTGGCTTATTTCATCGTGCAACGCAATGGCGCAACGATTGCCACGGTCCCTCAGAATCCCAAAAACAGATTTGGCCGCCCTCTCTTCCAAGGTCTGCAGTACAGTGACACCCCTGCTACCCCACTTGTAGCCATGCAATTTACCGATACTACCGCTAAACCGAATACCGAGTACACTTATCAAGTGATTGCCGTGAATACAGCCGGATTGAAATCCAAATAAAACAAACCTGTCTCCAGTCAGCTACTTGTTCTTTTTATTGCGACGCTTGCCTCCCTGCCGTTCGTTAGCCTTAAGCTCGGTCTCCACACCTTTATCACCCTGATCTTCCATCCATGACTCCAGTTTCTTCCGTAGACGAACGACATGTTTTTTATAATCAGCATGATTCGCCAGATTATTCATTTCCAAAGGGTCCTTTTCCATATCGAACAACTCCACCGCAGGCCGGTGTTGATAGGCGTGCACTAGTCTTTTGGCTGTCTTATCCCCTGCATTGGCCTTGGCTATCATTGACTGAAAAAGCGGCATCTTTGTGCAGGCATTGGTAAACTTACTCTCGTGGTTTAGATTCAGGATAAGCTTGTAACGTGAATCACGCACCGAGCGTATGGCGTAGGCATCCGTTCCATTAATAATGCCACGCGTGGTCATGATCCCAAAGACATGTTCCTTGTGCACCTTTGCTTTGCCTTGCAGAACGGGCAAAAAGCTTAAACCATCCACTGGAGCAATCGGTTCACCTCCTGCCACATCAATAAAGGTCGGTGTCACATCAACATACTCTACCATGGCATCCGTTTCACTGCCCGCCTTTACCTTACCTGGCCAACGCACGACCATCGCCGATTGCAAACCATGGTCGTAGCATGTCCATTTCGCAAAAGGAAATGCATTTCCCTGCTCACTAACCACCATCACTAGTGTATTGTCTGTTAGCTTGTGTTTTTCCAATAACCCGACAATTTCACCCACCTGAGAATCATAGTAAGTAATCTCAGCAAGATAATTTGAGAAATCCTCACGCACTCTTGGAGTATCCACCAAATAGGGCGGCAGCTTTACCTTGGCGGGAGGGTAAACAGAAGCATCACCCTTGTTCCAAGGACTGTGAGGTTCGTTGGAGCAGGCAAATAGACAGAACGGTTTGCCCCCTTCTGCTGTTTCAGAAAAGAGCCGATCAATATATTTCATATCCGGATTCTTCCCTCCACCTAAATTTTCAAATGGGAATACCTCACGGGGGTTGATGTGTGTTTTACCCGTTTGCGTAACGCGATAGCCTAAAGGCTTTAGGTGATGCACAATACTCTTTATGTGTGGATAGGCCCGGGTGTGATTTGGCCAAGCACCGCTTTTGACCGGATAGAGGCCGGTATAAATGTTGTGTCTAGTGGGTGAGCACATGGGTGCAGCTTGAAAGCACCGAGTAAAACGCATGCCCTGTTTGGCCAACTTATCTATATTTGGAGTTTTTGCCTGACCGCCATAGCAACCGATATCGCGAAAGGTGCAGTCATCAGCAATGATAAAAACTATGTTTGGTTTAGCCGCCCAGCTTACGGACACCAATATAATCATCCATAAAAGAAATAAACGTTTCATAATCGAAAGAAAGCTAAGACTGAGGTGTTTTGGCTGAAGTGGCAATCACTTCATCAAATTGAAACGTTCTTTTACCTTTGCGTGACGTGGGTCATTAATAAGATTTAGCCACTCATTAGGATCAGCTTTGAGATCATAAAGCTCCTGCTCTCCATCAGCGTAACGCAGATAACGCCATCTCTCTGTTCGCAGTGATATATTGCCGGTATCAAACGTGGTTTTAAGGACACGACCTGTAGGCTTTTCGGGATCAATCAAAAGTGGAACCAATGATTGACCATCTAAATTTTTTGGAAGTTTCAGACCACACAATTCAATGAGTGTTGGAAAAATATCAATTAATCCGACAGGCTGCTCACAACGACCTCCAGACCGAAATTCCTTGAGCGTATTCTCTGCTGGCAGGATTATCATTGGCACCCTTGTCGACCGCTCCCACCCGGTCCACTTACCCCAGTGCTCCTTTTCACCAAGGTGCCATCCGTGATCAGACCATAAAATAATGTGCGTGTTACCCGCATACCCAGATTTATCCAATGCATCGAGGAGTCTCCCGATTTCATAATCGACATAAGTCGTGCAAGCCAGGTAGGCCTCTACCGCTGCCTGCCATTGCTTATATTTTAGCACTGTCTCATGACTACCTGCAGTAACCGCTTCGCGCGCCCATTTTTTACCAGTCACTCCTAAATCTTTTAGATCATCTTGCCGAACCGAGGGAAGCCTCCCTGGGTTATCTTTAAACCTTTCAAAATATTTCTCAGGCGCAAATAGAGGAATATGCGGACGGTAATACCCAATACCCATAAAGAATGGCTTATTAAAATCACCTCCTAATTTTTTAATTGCCCAATCGGTAATCTGGGTATCTCCAAAATCTGAATCTGGCACATCAAAACCACCCCAATCAAATGATTCACCATCACGCTCTTTAGGCTTTCTATCTGAAGGCATCCGATTAAGCGGCAACACAACCTTGCGACCTAAACTGTCCTTTAGCACGTGGCGCGGATTATCGGTACTTTTACTTGGTAATTCCTTCTTTGTATAAAGAACTGCTTTTTTAGGAAAAGGACTCCAACGCTGACTTACTGAGTAGTATTCATTAAAAATTGCACTTCCACCCTTATGCAAAAGCTTACCGGTACCCAGTGTATGATAACCTGATTGACTAAAGATAGTTGTCAAAAACTTTGCACCGGGCCGGAGCTTTAAAAGAGATTCACTTCGATTGGACCAAACCCCTGTACGTTCAGGCATTTGCCCACTGAACACCGCCGCTCGCGAGGGATTACAGGCAGGAGCAGCACAGTGAGCGTTTGCGAACAAGACACCACGTTTAGCCAAACGATCCATGTTGGGAGTCAATGCCTGCGGATGCCCATTCAAACAACCAATCCAATCATTTAAGTCATCAACGGAAATAAATAATACATTGGATTTTTGTTGAGCATGCGCAAAACCCAAAATCAGGAGGAAAATAAAAAATGTTAAACGGAAAAAACTCACTGAAAGAAAAGTCATTTAGGCGATCAATTCTTTGATCACTTCCCCGCCAAACTGACTAAGTTGCTTGTAACGTCCTCCATGAAAATAGGTCAACTTGTTGTCGTCCAAGCCTAATAGATGCAGCAAAGTAACATGCAAATCACGAATAGGATGAATCACTTCTGCCGCCTTAGCTCCTATTTCATCGGTCGCCCCAACCATCGCACCTTTTTTAACTCCACCACCAGCCATCAACATGGTCATAGCATCGACGTTATGACCGCGACCCAAGGCATAGACCCCCCCACGCCGATTGTTGTCTGGCGTACGGCCAAACTCACCAGTCCAAATGACCAAAGTATCATCTAGCATCCCGCGCTCTTTCAAATCCTTGATAAGGGCAGTCATCGGCTTATCGACACTACGAATACGAGAAGAGTGCCCGCGTTCCAAATAATCGTGACTATCCCAACCGCCTGAAAAAATTTGCACAAAGCGCACACCCTTTTCCACCATGCGACGCGCCATTAAACATTGCCTGCCAAACTCTGAAGTTTCCTTCTGATTCATGCCGTAGGCTTCACGCACATGTTCCGGCTCCCCTTTCAGGTCGATAACCCCTGGCACTTCAGCCTGCATCCGGTAAGCCAATTCATAACTCTCCATTCGCGCCACCAGATCGGCGTGTTCAGGATGTTTAATGGCGTGGCGCTTATTAAGAAAAGCCAGCTCATCCAAAGCACGACGTTGATGCTCGCGGGTTTTATGTCTAGGCGCGTGTAAATCGAGAATAGGCGAACCGGTTGGCCGCAGCCGCGTTCCTTGATAGTGAGCCGGTAAAAACCCATTACTCCAGTTACGCGATCCACCCTGTGGCAGGGCCAATTCAGTCATCACCACGTAACCGGGCAAATTCTGATTCATTGTACCCAAACCATAATTTACCCAAGAGCCTAGTGCCGGATCACCCCCTAACCGACTCCCCGTATTCATATGGAAGAGTGCTTCAGGGTGATTCAAGGAATCAGCCTGACACCCCCGGTAGTTACACAGTTCATCAGCTACTTCTGGTAAGTGCACCCACTGATCACTCATATCCATGCCGGATTGACCAACTTTGCGTGATTTAAACGGGCTCCCTACATAGAAACGAAAACCCGTCGCCAAGCCCGCAGAACGTTTGGATTCGGATTTATGTTTTGCATTGAGTTTTGGTTTCGGATCAAAGGTATCGACCTGGCTAGGCCCGCCCTCCATGAAAAGCATAATCACTGCCTTTGCCTTTGGAGAATGCATCGGCTTCTTGGGAGCTAAAGGCCCAAGCGCTTCCTTAGCCATGAGATCAGTCATCGCCACAGCACCAAGCGAACTTCCTAGTCCATAAAGAAAATCCCGGCGATGCAGTGATGCAAAATTCATGCTAGTAAATATAAAGGAATTCGTTGGAATTGAAAAGCAGTAGACACAAATCAGCCAGAGCACGTGTGTTGATACTTACATCTGCAGGTTTTTTATCGGCCACATAATCTTCGAATACCGGCAGGATTTCCTCATATTTGAAGGGCTGGCCAGTGAACTCCTCCACTAATGAGCGGGTAATGGACGTGGGGTAAACTATTTTATCAGGTTCATGCTTTGCGTGATAAGCCCGCATCTTGGTAACATACTGTTTGAGCCTTTCCCATTCCACCTTGTCAGGCACCCGACCAAAAGCCAGCTGCACTGCCCGCTTTACCTGAAGGTGAAGGGTATCAAATTCCTTTTCTACCCGCAGGGCCAGAGCAATGGATCGATCACTCATAACCTGACTGTTAAGCAGGGTAAAAGCCTGTGGAGTTACAGCTGCTGAATCTCGCTCTTCACAGGAATCATTTGGGTTGGGCTGATTAAATAATTCTAAAAAAGGATTAGCCTGACCACGAACACGGTAGGCATAGATGGTGCGGCGATTACGCTCAGCAGGGGTGCGCGAAGGCTGATAAGCAGGCGACAGCGAAAATTGAATCATCCGTGGTTGTAATGCCACTTCCATATTAATTTCCGGCATCACCGGAAAACCTCCTTGATCGCGATTGAGCTCGCCGGTTGCCACTAGCAAGCTATCGCGCATTTCCTCAGCACTAAGACGCCGTGGAGGATGATAGGCAAACAGGTTATTATTGGGATCCTCATTCTTGAGTTTATCAAGATTCAGATGCCTCCCAGACTGACGATAGGTGACTGAACTCATAATCAACTGGTGAAGCCTTTTAAATTTCCAACCGTTTTCAACAAAATCAGCAGCCAACCAATCGAGTAACTCAGGATGAGTAGGCTTACCTCCTTTCACACCAAAGTTGTTCGGATTACCAGCCAAAGGCTTACCGAAATGGTGCTGCCAGACCCGATTTACAATAGAACGGGCCGTAAGTGGATTCTTCGGGTTGGCAATCCACTCTGCCAAAGCCAACCTCCGTCCCTGAAGCTTGTCACCAATAAGGTAGGGGTCCTCGCCCTTGGTGGAAACAGGCACTTCCAAAGCACTTAACACTCCGGGACCCACTTTCTCGCCCGGAGCCTCCAAAGCTCCCCCCAAAAGGACGTGACTTACAGGCACCACTTTTTGCCCAGGCTTATTAGGCATGCGCATAGCGCGCGCGTTCAGATTCTTAGGTGTTGGACCATTGTACACACTCTGGACCATGGGTTGGTAACGTTCCAATCGGCGCTTCCAAATCCAATCATCCTGCATTCGAACCTTTAATCTTCCTTGTTCCTCGGGGCTCAGACCCACATGACGTGGAGGCTTCTCTTCATCGGGCAATTTTCGCCTCGCGTTGGCGTCCAGATATTCCTTTCCGTTTTGGGCATACCACTTGCGAGCAGCAGCCTCTTGTTTCTGATACAACTCATTATGCTTCGTCTTGGCATAATCCCAAAGGCGTTGGGTAATCGCCTTTTTTTGGTTAAGACCCGAACGGTTTTCCTGATTAAGAAAGGGAGCCGGCCGTTCAGCCAACTGAGTGCCTGCAAAGACAGCATACATACGGTAATAGTCACGCGTGGGTAAGGGATCAAACTTGTGATCATGGCACTTCAGACAACGCATCGTGGTACTCAGAAAGGTTTGCCCCACAGAATTAACTACATCATCCAAATAAATCTGACGAGCCTGAGGCACAAGAGTCATCGCCGGATCCCATGGCCCCATGCGCAAAAAAGAGGTCGCTATCAGTAACTCCGGATTACGCTTATCTTTAGGCTGCTGAGCCCACAGTTCATCACCGGCAATTTGTTCAACAATAAATTCGCTGTAGGGCTTATCATTATTGAAGGCACGAATGACATAGTCCCGGTAGCGCCAGGCATTGGAACGTTCATAGTCATTGGAATAACCGCCGGTATCGGCATAACGGGCGACATCAAGCCAGTGCTGACCCCAACGTTCACCATAATGCGGACTAGCCAAGAGTTCATTGATGAGTTCACCCCATGCCTTGGCCGGATTCTTGTCCCATGCCAAACGGAATTGATATATCTGGTATGGGGTCGGAGGTAATCCTGTGAGGTCATAGTAGGCGCGTTTAACCAGCGTCCGGAAATGCGCTTGGGGCGCCGATACAAATCCGGCGGCTTTTAATTTCCGTCCAATAAAAGCGTCAATGGGGTTATCTGCTCCATCAGGCACTTCAGGTTTTTTTAGTGGCTGAAAAGCCCACATATCTTCAGGCCGATAACGGCGATAGGTCCAGTCATCTGACAAACCACCACTGGTCTTCACCAGCATTCCTTCATCAGTTACCGGCTTAGTACGCTCCTCAGCGATATACCGCGCCTGAGTTTTGGCATCCGGCCATGGCGCGCCCAGTTCAATCCAACGTTTCAGTGCAGAAAGTTGCACTTCAGAAAGTTTATCATTTTCCTTAGGTGGCATTACCGACCAATCATCCTCATGCTCGCGAGTCACTGCCAAGTAAAGGGGGCTCTTTAAGGGATTACCGGGAACAAGCGATGACTCCTCGCTTTCACCTCCTTTAAGTAAACTGTCCCTCGAAGTAAGATCCAATTCTCCCTTAATCTTCTTTGCATCCCCACCATGACACGCAAAACATTTACTGCTTAAGATGGAACGAACCTTAAGGGCAAACAAACGCTCTCCTTCCTGCGCGGTATCTGCGCGTACAGAGACCTTACAGATAAAAAATAATAAAAGGATTACGAAAAACCTCATAAACGGTGTGTTTTTCTAGCACGTTTTTGGACTCTATTTCAAGACCTTGAGCTTTAGATCCCTGAAATGAACAATCATACCCGGGTCATGAAGCTGAAGCTGAATCATACCACTCTTAAGACGCTTGGCCTTGGGCAGATGCTCAGTGAATTCACTGGAGAGCTTACCATTAATATAGAGCTTAAAATTGTTGTCCTTGGCAATGATGTGTACGGAATTCCAATCGCCTTTCTTTATGTCACCGGCACTCAGCGCATCCTTGATGGGTGTGATGGTGGGTTTATCATCCTTACCGATCACCAGCTGGTCCCCACGAAAACAACGATGCTCCTTTCGACCGGGAGTGTGAAAATCCCATGCGCCCATAACATTCTTACCAATCCCTAAGTTACCCAGATCCGCATGGTAACTTTGGAAATCACGTTTACGTGTTTTATCGACAATGGCACGGATATTTACCCCGCTATTACCCTTACCGGGAAACCGGTAGCTGAACTTCATCTCAAGATCGGCCACGTTCTTATTTGGCGTGTAGGTGAGATAGCCGCGACCCTTATCGCCGTTACCCACAATCATGCCCTTCTTTACTTTCCAAGCCGGTGCAGTCTTAGCGGGTGTCGCTTCCCAACCCTTTAGCGTCTTGCCATCAAAAATGGAAATAAACCCATCTTTATCCGCGCCTTGGGCAGCAAAAAGAACAAATAAAAAAAATGGGCTAATGGAAATAATTCTCATAATGAAAGTGGTGTGACTTCATTTAAAAAGGCGTAAGGCCTTTTAAGCAATCAATTCCTTGATGAGCTCTCCGCCGGTCTGGGAGAGCTGCTTAAATCGACCACCGTGAAAATAGGTCAGCTTATTGTCATCGAGTCCCATTAGTCGCAGGAAAGTCACATGTAAATCTCGTATAGGATGAATGACTTCTGATGCGTGTTCACCAATTTCATCAGTCGCGCCGATGGTGTGCCCCGCTTTCACCCCGCCCCCTGCCATCCAGATGGCCATAGCGTTCTTGTTATGATCACGCCCTAGACGCTCGCCTCCACCTCGCTTGCCATTGTCGGGTGTGCGGCCAAACTCACCGCACCAGACAATCAATGTTTCATCAAGCAGTCCTCGTTCTTTAAGATCTTTAATGAGTGAGGCAATGGGTTTATCCACTGAACGAATGCGCTCGGTGTGAGACCGATTAATATAATCATGTGAATCCCAACCGGCAGTGTAGGCCTGCACAAAACGCACTCCCCGCTCAATTAACCTACGGGCCAAAAGCAGGCGCCTGCCAAACTCCTTAGTGTGCTGGTCATTGAGCCCATAAGCTTCACGGGTACTTTCCTTTTCCTGGCCCAGATCTAGAATCCCAGGCACCTTCATTTGCATCCGGTAGGCCAATTCATAGCTATCCATCCTCGCAGCCAATTCCTCATGACCGGCATTTTTTTCAGCGTGGGCTTTGTTTAGCTTAGCCAAAAGATCAAGGTTACTGCGTTGTTGTCCACGCGTGACGCCCTTGGGTGGGTGCAAATCCAAAATAGGCGAACCCTTGGCGCGCAAGGTGGTGCCCTGATAATGGGGCGGTAAAAATCCGTTGGACCAATTGGCTGCACCACCCTGCGGATAGGCCACCTCTGGCAACACAACATAGCCGGGTAAATCCTGATTCTCTGAACCCAAACCATAAGTCACCCACGAACCGATGGCCGGATCACCACCAAAACGGTTGCCGGTATTCACATGGTAGTTTGCGGTGGGATGATTCACCGACTCCACTTGCAGCCCACGATAAAAGCACAGGTCATCAGCCACACCGGCCAGATTTTTCCAGAGCTTGTTCGGCGAGGTATCAGGCCGGATATCGTTACCGACCAGACTTCAGCCCACGATCCCTTGAATGGCTATTTGCCGAAAGGTTGGTCACTGTCGGATTGGCGCGATAAAAGAGAACGGGACCCGCTGGCGGTAGAGGCCGCTGCCAGAGCTTCCATGAAAGAACACGTGGCGGCCATGGTGGAATTCTGGAATGCAGGTGTCCCCACGCTCGATTATGGCAACAACATTCGTCAGGTAGCCAGGGAAGCGGGGCTGGAGAGCGCGTTCGCGTTTCCCGGTTTCGTGCCAGCCTACATCCGGCCATTGTTCTGTCGAGGCGTAGGGCCGTTTCGCTGGTGTGCGTTGTCCGGTGACCCGGAAGATATCTACCGGACCGACGAGAAGGTCAAGGAAATCATCCCGGATGATGCGCATCTGCATAACTGGCTGGATATGGCCCGGGAGCGCATAAACTTTCAGGGCTTACCGGCGCGAATCTGTTGGGTTGGGCTCGGCCAGCGCCACCGGCTGGGGCTGGCCTTCAACGAAATGGTTGCTAGAGGGGAACTGCGTGCACCGGTCGTCATCGGTCGCGACCACCTGGA
>CAJWKQ010000022.1 GCA_913041895.1 uncultured Verrucomicrobiales bacterium | reverse complement strand
TGCCGGCGACTTTCTCGAGCAGTTGAATGCACGCCTCGGCGATGCGCGGCTCGGCACTGGGCACGAGGCCGGCGGTGCGGGCGGCCCAGGTGTTGTAACCGCCGAGGACGTGCTGCTCGGGCGGTGGGATGTAGCCTTCGGAACCGTTGGCGAGGTCGAAGGTGATGGTGGTGGCAAGCGGGCTAACGGCCTTTTGCTTGAGGCCGGTGAGGGCGTACACCTCGTTGGGGATGCCGGTGAGGCCGATGTCGCCGATGCGGATGGCCTGCAGGCAAAGCGTGGCTTCGGGGCGTTCGTGCAGGAAAATTTGTTCGCGCGCGTAGACTTGCTCGGTGGTCTTCGGCGTCCCCTCGGTTTGCTCAACGACACGCTTGGCCCACTCGAGCAGTTGCGCATTGGGCGCGCGAAACTTCAGCGGCAGATCCGTCTGCGCCATCGCCAGTGTGGCGTCGCGGTCGTACTTGATTTGTTTGTACGAAGCCAACGCCTTCTTCACGAGCGCATCGGTGTATTTCTCAATATTATTAATTTCAGGATTGTGCGCCGGCCGCTTCGTGTAATCGGCTCGCCAAATATCGCCGCTGCAACCGTGGCCGAGCGCGCTGACGAAGGGCGGATGCAGCGACTCGTTGTTGTTTGGCGGCATGATGGCCGCTTCCATTTGGTCATTGAACAGGCCGAAATAATCGGCGTTGACCCCCTTGATGCCGCCACTGAAATAGTGCATCGAGAAATTGCTGAGCACGGCAATCGGCCGGCCCTTGAGCGACTGGAAACTGACCAGCGAAAAGTCCGGATCCTCCGGCCCACTCTCGCCGGTGACGTCGTCCCAGTTGCCGCCGGCATGCATCGTCGCGCGCACGGTGGGGTTGCCGAAGGGATCGTTGCGCACGCGGTCGGGCCGAATTACCCAGCGGCGCAGCGCGGTGAATTCGTTGGCATCAAACACCGCCGCGCCCACCTGCGCGGGCTCGAGATTTTTCTGCGCCTTGGCCACCGCCTCAATGATCTTGCGCTTGAGTAGCATCGGGTAACGCGGGTCTGCACTTGTGCCGAGGCATCCCATGCTAGCCGGCGCACTATGGGTGTGCGTGGCGCAGATGAACTGCCGATCCACCCGGATGCTCGTGCGCTTTTCTACCGCGCCCTTCACGTCATCAAGAAATGCTCGCGACAACATGCAGCTGTCGACCACCACGATGGCCAGCTGCGTCTTCCCGTCATCGAGCACAATCGCCCGCGTCGTAATCCGCGAGCCAACCTCTCCGATTGACCGCGACCTCATCCCGCCATTCACCAATACGGGCAACTCCTTGGGCGTAGCATCCGCCGTATGCGCCCCCGCACGCAAGGCGGCTTGGGTGGTTGGGGCAAAAATCGAGAGAATGAGAACGGCAAGGAACGAATGGATCAATTTCATGGCGTGCAAAAAGCCAACCTTGTCAGGCACGTTTGTGCAACAGCAAAGCGGGTTTGCCATGATGGATTAGTCGAGGCAGAATTGATCCATGCCTGCTCGATTTCTTTTTGCCCTATGTTTTCTCGTGGTGTTTGTGGGAAATGCAGCTGACCAGAAGCCTCAGGATTCGGTTCAGGATACGGACCTGCGCAGCGTTGAGGATTTGTTGCGAGGGTATAGTGAAAAAGAGTTGGCCGCCGCCAAAAAAAATATTCCAAAGCGCCCAGAACCTCCGCTGGCGACCGCCCATCCTCGGAAGGTTCTGGTGAAGGGTCGGGTTTATCGGGACAAGAATGGCAATGGCAAACGTGATGCGGGAGAGGTGGGCTTGCCGAATATAATGGTGAGTGACGGAGATCGAGTGACCCGCACGGCCAAGGATGGGAGTTATCAGTTTAATATTCAGATTCTCGATGAACCTCACCACCGGTTTGTGAGCGCGACTCGGCCAACCGGATTCAAACCGACCAGTAATTTCTTTGGGCGTATTCGGTTTGATGAAAAGCAAACCGGTTATGAGTTTGATTTTGGGTTTGCTGCTGATGCGAAATCAGCTGCCCGCGAATTCTGGTTTATGGCCGCCAGTGATAGCCAGTTCACCGTTATTGAGCAGATGATTCCGACTGCGAAGGATTATGCGCAACTGACCGCTGCACCTGGCGGGCCTGCCTTTCTCACGACAGCCGGGGATCTGACCATGAATGGCACTCATTTTGAATGGGACATGTATGATCACATTCGCCGGTCCTCAAGGATTCCTGTTTACGAAGGTTTTGGCGGGCACGATGGCAATGTTTTGGATCCGCGTTGTACCGTGAACTTTGAACAGCGCATTGGTCCGCCCTACTATTCATGGAACTACGGCGGGGTACATTTTATCCAGTTCATTACTGAGACAGGTTACCTCCGCAACGCCGCACAGACGCGCCAGAAGAACTGGCTCAAGGCTGATCTTGAAGCTCTGCCCAAGGGCATGCCGGTAATTGCCATTTCCCACTATCCCTTGGATGCGGCATGGTTCAATCGGCGCAAGGCCGAGGGTATCAACATGATTGGCCAGATCGGTGCACACTGGCATGTGGTGCAGGCGGGCAGTCGTCACGGGGTTCCGGTGCTCAACAGTGCACCAGCGCGTGGTCGTGACTGGGGTGCCTACTCGCGAACCTACCGCTGGGTTTATGTGTCGCCCAAGGGGGTAACCTCCAAGCTGCGTGTGGCTGGCCAGTACAAACGGTTGCGGGTGCTGGCTCCAGGCTCAACCACAACCTTGGGTTCTCAACCATTGGTTGCCTTGGCGTATGACACCGCGCTACTGGTTGATGCAGTTACCTGCAAGTGGACTTCGCCTGCGGGTAAAGTTACCGTCACAAAACTGCAATCACGGGGGGACTGGTCATGGCATGGTGAGTTTGCGCCGGATCAGGCGGGGGCCTGGCGGTGTGAGATTCATGCGACGGACGTTGCTGGAAAAACATGGCAAAGAGAGCAGGTTGTTACCGTAGAGAACCGCAAGGGCCCGGCGGCTTCACCGGGAAAAGATTTCCCGTGGATTTTGGCTGGTGACAAAACGCAGCGGCGAATAACGGAGGGGCCGGCAGCTCCGCTTTATCCCTTGTGGGTTAAACATACTGGCAGCACGCATGTGCTCTTTAATTCGCCGGTGGTGGCTAATGGCCGGGTTTATGTTTCCATTGGTAACCCCAATGCAGGCACTCCCGGTGCGGGTGTCTTGTGTCTGGATGCGGCGACCGGAAAACAGATCTGGCGAACCGGATCACCCATGGGCGATATCCGCGGTCCGGTGAGTGTTCATGACGGCATTGTCTACGCCATTACGGGTGAAGGTTGGGTGGCGGCTTATGCCACGGACAGCGGGAAGTTGCTCTGGAGTAAGCCATTGGCTGCCTCCTATGAGGAAGGGCGGCCACTGGCCATCAATAATACGCCTCCGGTTCCTACTCCCCACGGCTTAATAGTAAGTGACTGGCGCAATCCGCAATTCCTCTTGGATTACAAAACCGGAAAGGAGAAGGCGGTGTACATTGGAGACATTGGCCACTACGGCTCCTTTGCGACCGTCTTTGATGATGTCCTATACAGTGTGCGTCGTGGTGGCGGGGTGGCTTTCAATGTGCCTGATGGTAAAGAAGTCTGGCGCATAGAGGAAACCTCGCGATCAACCTCTGCTCCAATTGTGGTAGATGGTAAGCTGATCTATAGCGGCTCTTCAGGTATCCGCGTTCGTGAAGCTGCAACCGGTAGAATGATATGGCAGGCAGGTCATCTGAACGCAGGCTATCAAAACGCAATCCCGGTGGTGTGGGATGACTTGCTGCTCGTTAACGGAACCAATTGTCGGGCGTTTAATCTGAAGGACGGCAAGCCACTCTGGACAGTGAAGTGCGCAACTGATGCCAAGCGTTTCCACAGATCACGTCGTCAGGCCATGGCCGGGAGTTCTACTCCTTTCATTGCCGGTGACCTTGCCTGGTTTGGTCATGATGACACTTCGCTTCGGGCAGTGAACAAGGCGGGCAAGGTGGTGTGGGAACACGTATTGGGAACTCCCATCAAGACCTCTCCGGTCATTACTGGCAACCTGCTGTTTGTACACGATTTTGCAGGGAACCTTTGGTGCTTCGCTGGTGCGAACTTGAACTGACAAGGGAAGAGAGTAGGGTTAGGCCATGAGGCAGGCTGTTATCCTTTTGACTGTAACTTTCTTGTTTGCCGGTGGGTGCGGACCTGCTGGCCCTCCTGCCACTCAATCTGAACCGACAAAAAAGGAATTGTCTGTGGAAGAAAAAACTCAAAATCCCCTCCGGATTGTTTTTTATGATTTTGACCAGACCCTTTCGGTAATTCACATCTTTCACGAGACTAGAGGGGCTGAAGATGTGTCAGGAGAAAACGACCAGTTTTTTGTTGATGCATTTGGAGGCGAGGAACGTATCGACAGGTTGAAGAAGCACTTTGAACGACTAGCCCAAGCAGAAGTTAAATGTATCATTGTCTCTTATGGTTACACTGCTGTGATAAAAGAATCACTTACCCGTGTCGGTTTGATTGGATTTTTTAAGGAAGAGGCCATTTTTGGCAGGGACTCTGAAGCTCTCACTCGTTTCAAAGGAAAGAAACATAAGGTTATATCTGAGGAGATGGGTTCAGAGAGTATTAGCTATGAGGAAGCCATTTTTGCTGATGACAGCAAAAAGAATATTGATGAATGCGAGGAGGATGGAACCTGCCGAATCCTACATGTGCATGAAAGACGCGGACTGACTGAGAAGGATCTGGTTTTTATTGAAAACGAATTGATAATGCAAAGCAACTAATAGCACCAAACTAACTGAGGCATGGATCCAGACCTTTACTTCCCAGTGCTGGCTGCAGCCAAGAATTTAAAACCGCTTTCATATATGTTGTTTGCGTTGGGAGCGGTGCCTCTTCTGTTGTGTATTGGGTGTTTGGTTGCTTATCTCCGCGCAAAATTGACCCCAACCACACCCATCAATGAAATCAAGGAAGGCAGCGCGGAAGTCAAGGGAACGGTGAAGGCTATTGGCCCGCTTTTGAAAAGCCCGATAAGTCATCAGGACTGTGTCCTTTATGCCGTGTTGTTTCATGGCGGCGGTGGGATGTCCCGTCATGACACAACAACCAAGGGCCCCAGCACGCTCTTTTGGGAAATTCAATCCACGCCATACGTTATCGACGACGGAACTGGAGTTGCTGAACTTGACGGCACTGAATTGGTCATGAAACAACGCGACCACAGCGGATTGCAGATAACTTTTGGACCTGACATTAACAAGTACGTGCACCGGGGCAGTGTGCCTCCGGATATATCCGAAGAATTGAGCGCAAAGCTTGGTGATGATGTGCGTAGGAAATTCGATGGAACATTAATGGGGCTTTCGAGAATTGAGGAATACCATCTCAAGCCGGGGGAGGAAGTGTACTTTCTCGGTAAAGTCGAAGACAACAGCAAGCCCGTAGAGCCGCATTGGTTGATGAAGGAGAGGAGCTTGACCGAGAGCAAGCCTGACCCCAAAAAAGAGCATTCGGACCAGATTCACATCCAACGTGGTGATGATGAATCCGGGCCATTCACTCTGGAGCAAGTGAACGCCTATCTTGACGACGGAACCTTTTTACTCACCGACAAAGCCACGAATGAACATCTCACTGAATTCATTCCGATTCATCAAATCCCCGGCGTGAAAGTAAACACCGGTGCCAAGTGGCGACTGCGAGGGGGGACTTTCTCAAATAAATCGGAAGAAGCCGGACAAAAAAAACGAAAAATGATTGCGTTGATTTCCCTTCTGATTGCCATGTTTTTCCTGATCCCCGCCATTCTCATCCTTGTGCTCACGTAGTGGGTTGAATTTACCACTACTCTGCATTTTCTTAAGGGCTCCCGTTCAGAGTAGCAATGGCGTTGCCAAGGACGTGGTGTCGAGGCACACTTTCGGTGGTTGTTCATGAATACACGGTTCATCCTTTGCCTTGCAGTGTTTGCGATCGCTCCGCTCTCTGATGCGGCGGCGCTCAAGATCCATTTCATTTCCGGGGCGCGGGAGTACAAGAGCGAGGAGTCGCTAAAAAATTTCATTCCGTGGCTGGAGAAACATTACGATGTGAAATGCAGTGTTTCATGGGGGCATGATGGTATCAAAGAATTGCCAGACCTTAATGAACTCAAGGAAGCGGATTTGTTGTTTGTTTTTTCACGGCGCATGAAGTTGGTCGAGTCGCAGATGAAAATTATTCGGACGCACTGGGTGAAAGGTAAGCCCGTTGTGGGGGTGCGCACCGCAAGTCATGCTTTTCAGAAGGCCGATAACGAGGTTTTCGATCGGCAAATCATGGGTGGAAATTACCAAGGGCACTTTGGTGATGGTCCTGTGAAGGTAACCAATTCCGGCAAACACCCTATACTAAAGGGCGTAGGCAAAATTACCTCCGACAAACTCTACAAGGCTGGGCCTTTAGCCAAGAGTGTTACGGTGTTGCAGCAAGGCGACATCGGCACAGATAAGCATGCGGTCAGTTGGATAAATAACTGGAAAGGTTTGCGCACTTTTTATACCTCGCTGGGCGTGCCCAAGGATTTTGAAAACGAAAACTTTAGACGTATGCTTGCCAACGCCATTTTTTGGACAGTTGAGAAGAAATCTTTTCCAGAGAATTAGAAGATTTCTGATCGATATTTCACCTTGAATTGAGTGGTAATCCGGTGGTGGGTCGATACAATTTTTCCCGTGAAGCGTTTGATATTTCTGGCAACGACTGTGCTTTATGTGAACCCTGTGTTTGCTGTTGATTTCGCGCGCGAAATTCTCCCCATTCTTTCGAACAAATGTTTTGTCTGTCACGGACCGGATGCAAAGAAAAAGGATATCCTCAGGCTGGATTCCTTTGAAGGAGCTACTCGTGATCTAGGCGGATACTCAGCAATTAATTCCAAGGATCTCACCAAGAGTGAAATCCTTGTTCGTTTGCACGATAAAGAGGAGCCGATGCCGCCCAAAAAAGCCGAAAAGCAATTGACCAAACATGAACGTGAGTTGCTCACAAAATGGGTTAATCAGGGCGGGCAATATGCAAAGCATTGGGCGTTTGTACCACCGAAGAAAAAGAAAATTTCAACCAAGGGAAATCCAATTGATGCTTTTATTGGTTCGAAACTAAAAGCATCTGGAGTGGCCTTTGCTGCTGAAGCGGACAAGGCAACTTTAGCACGCCGTGTTGCTCTGGTGCTCACGGGCCTTCCTCCAGAGCCGGGGCAGGTGAAGGCATTTTTGAATGATAAAAGTTCTCAGGCTTACGGGAAACTTGTGGATGAGCTTTTGGCAAGCCCCCGTTATGGTGAGCACCAGGCCCGGTATTGGCTCGATGCAGTACGTTATGGAGATACGCATGGGCTGCACTTGGATAACAAGCGCGGTATTTTTCCTTATCGTGATTGGGTGGTTAGGGCGCTCAACCAAAACCAGCCTTTAGATGAATTTCTCACGTGGCAACTGGCCGGAGACCTTTTGCCTAATCCAACAATGGCCCAACTCGTAGCCACAGGCTTTGTGCGGATGAATCCTACTACAGCTGAAGGGGGGGCTATTCCTGAAGAATTTCAGGCCAAGAATAATTTCGACCGAGTAGAAACGTTGGGCACTGCGCTATTGGGGATGTCCCTCACCTGTGCTCGCTGTCATACCCACAAGTATGATCCGATACCCCAGACTGAGTATTACCGGATGATGGCTTATTTTAATAGTACCGCTGAGCCTTCGATGGATGGCAATAGATATGAATTTGGTCCCACTATAAAGGCTCCTGCAGATGCGGATGCATGGGATAATTGGGACGCGATTCAAACTGAAGAGAAGGCAGTGCAAGTCGATCAAGCAAGGATTCTGAAAGCGGCCAAGGCGTTTTCAGAGGAACCGGTGAACAAGGATTTACAGGCGGCAATGACAAAGAAAAAAACCACGCCGCAGGATCGACTAAAGCTGGTGGCCAATCCCAAGGGAGGGTTTCAGCAGTTGCCAATTCATAAAGAGGCGGTTGCTTTGCTCAAGCGCATGGATACCATAAAAGGGCGAATGACGACCACGCTGGTGGCTAAGGATTTGCCCAAGCCTCGTGAAACCAAATTGCTGGAACGCGGAGAGTATAACCTTCCCAAGGGCGATTCGTTAAATCCTGATGTATTCACTGTAATGGGCGAATTACCTGAGGGGGCGCCCTCCAATAGGCTTGGTTTAGCGCAGTGGCTTACAGCACCCGAACATCCTTTGGTGGCCCGTGTGCTGATAAATCGCGTCTGGCAAAGAACTTTTGGTGAGGCTTTAGTGCGGACACCTGCTGACTTTGGGTTGCAGGGAGAGCAGCCTACTCATCCGGAGCTGCTCGATTGGCTCGCAGTAGAACTTCAGGACCGAAAATGGAACCTAAAGGCAATGCTGAGGATGATGGTGACAAGTCGAACCTTTAAGCAAAGTTCGGCCTATCGGCAGGCTATGAATGATCCGGAGAATAGATTGTTTGCGCGTGGGCCAAGTTTTCGTATGGATGCTGAAGCTTTGCGTGATGTAGCCTTGTGGGCTAGTGGTTTGCTCAATGAATCGATGGGAGGGGAAGGCGTGAAGCCTTATCAGCCAGTGGGATTGTGGAAAGCATTGATGCATCCAGGAAGTAACACCAAGAATTATGTGCCCGATAAGGATGCCCGGCAATATCAGCGAAGCCTTTACGTTTATTGGAAGCGTACGAGCCCACATCCCATGATGACACTTTTTGATGCTCCCAGCCGTGAAAGCAGTTGTGTCCAGCGCTCACGTACCAGCACACCTACTCAGTCGTTGGCACTGCTGAATGAAAAACAGCGTGTCGAAATGGGTCGTAACTTCGGAGAGCGTTTAATGAAGGAAGCTGCGGCTGACAATGCCTTTGCTCGTATTAGGTTGCTCTTTGAGCTTATTGCAAGCCGTGCTCCGACTGAAATCGAAGAGGCTATGTGTATGGCGCTCTACACGAAACTTAAATACCGTTACAAGAACAATGAAGCTGATGCCAAAGCGCTTCTGGCAATTGGTGATTCGCTTCGGGATGAAAAGCTAGATGTGATCGAGCACGCTGCGTGGACACAAGTGGCCATTACAGTACTTGCTAGTGAGCCGGCCTTATGGGTTTATTAATTTTGGTAAAAGAAAATGAATGATTTATTTCGTGAAACCGAGTTGATGATGACAAGGCGGCAATTGTTTGGCCGCACAGCACTGGGGTTGGGCACCGCAGCAATGGCTGGCTTGATGCGGCAAGATGGTTTTGCTGCTCCTGCAGAATTCAAGGGAGGGCTGCATCATATAGCGAAAGCTAAAAGGGTCATTTACCTTTTCATGAGTGGTGGCCCCAGTCATTTGGACTTGTGGGACTATAAGCCGAAGATGCAGGCCATGTATGGCAAAGATCTGCCAAAGGAAGTGCGTGATGGTCAGCGTATCACCGGCATGACTTCACGCCAGAAGACGCTGCCAGTGTGCCCTACCAAATACAAGTTCACTAAACATGAGAATAACAGTAATGGGGTTTGGGTAAGTGAGCTACTGCCTCACACAGCTACAGTTGCCAAGGAGTTGTGTATTGTTCATACGGCATTTACTGAAGCGATTAATCATGATCCGGCTATTACTTACATCCAGTCGGGAAGTCAGATTCCCGGCAGGCCAAGTTTAGGGTCGTGGTTGAGCTATGGTTTGGGGAGTATGAACGATAACTTACCCAGTTATGTAGTAATGCACGCGCGTACCAAGCATGCTGAACAAAGCCTTTTCGGTCGCCTATGGGGATCAGGTTTTATGCCTTCACAACATCAAGGCGTTTTGTTGCGTAGCCAGGGTGATCCAGTTCTCTATTTAAATAACCCCGCTGGCGTGACTCGTGAGGACCGTCGTTCACAGTTGAATGTTTTGAGTGAATTAAACAAAGTTCAGTTTGAACGCTTCTCTGATCCGGCTATTTTGGAAAGGATTAAACAGCATGAAATGGCTTATCGGATGCAGTCCTCAGTGCCCGAATTGATGGATCTTTCCAAGGAGCCGGAAAGGACTTTTAAGTTATACGGAGAGGAAGCTAAAACGCCTGGGACTTTTGCAGCCTGCTGTTTAAATGCGCGTAGGTTGGCTGAACGTGGTGTGCGCAATATCCAGATTTTTCATCGTGGATGGGATGCCCACGGGAATCTTGCGGGCGAACACGGTAATCAATGTAAGGATATCGACCAAGGAAGTGCAGGTTTGATTAAGGATCTTAAAAATCGAGGCTTACTTGAAGATACATTGGTCGTTTGGGGAGGAGAGTTTGGCCGGACTCCTTATTGTCAGGGGCGTTTGGGTAAGGATAATTACGGTCGGGATCATCATCCCAGATGCTTCACAATCTGGATGGCTGGCGGTGGGATCAAGCCGGGAATCACCTATGGCCAAACTGATGATTACGGCTACAATATTGCTGATACCGATGGAAATATGCTCAAGCCACAGCCGGGCAAGGAAAAATGGACTTCCGGCACCATGCATATCCATGATTTGAATGCTACTATTTTACATCAGCTTGGTATTGATCATCGAAAACTTACCTATCGTTATCAGGGTCGCGATTTCCGTCTCACTGATGTGCATGGTCACGTAGTTAAGGATATTGTTGCATGATAATGAGGCTGGTGTCGGGAGTTGATATTCATTCTTCTCAAAACTAAGTGACAGCATCCCGTAATCGATTGGTTAGGACTTTATGGCTCTTTGGAGGTTTGTTGTGCGTGGGGCTAGGGTTTCTGGGTGTCTTATTGCCGGGTTTGCCTACTACTCCCTTTATGATTTTGGCAGCAGCCTGTTTTGCCCGTAGTTCCGATCGTTTGTACAACTGGATTTTGAATCATCCGTCCTTTGGACCGATGGTACGTCGTTTTAGAGATGGCAAAGGAATTCCCCCTAAGATTAAGGTGATCGCAGTAACTTCAATCGTGGTATTCGTTAGTTTTGCAGTTCTATATGCCATCCCAAAAGCACTTGTGATTCCTCGCATAATCACAGGTCTCGCAGGTATAATCGGGATATGGTACATTTTGAGCCGGCCCACGGACAGAGGCGACTAGGTCCGTTTTTAATTTTGAGTAGACGTATTGGGGTTTCGTAAGTGGTGGATTATTGATCTTGTTGAAAGTAAATGAATTTTAATTTAGATGAGTGATAAGACTCAAAACAATCGTGAACGATTTCTTGATGCGTGTGCTTGTCAGTCAGTGGATCGGCCACCGATCTGGATGATGCGACAGGCAGGACGAGCTTTGCCCGAGTATCGTGAGCTGAAGCAAAAATATTCATTCGTTGAGATGGTCCAAACCCCTGATTTAGCGACAGAGGTTACCTTGCAGCCTATTCGAAGGTTTGGGTTTGATGCTGCAGTTATGTTTAGTGATATCCTCGTTATACCCGAGGCGATGGGCCAGAGTTATAAGTTTCGCGATCAGGGGGGGATTCAAATGGAGTTTTCTATTAATAATCAACAGGATGTGGATCGTCTCAATGTAAATGGAGTAGTCGATCGACTCAGTTATGTGTCACGCGCAATCGGCCAGATTCATAAGGAACTGGGCGGCAAAACGGCATTACTTGGGTTTACCGGTTCGCCATGGACACTAGCTAATTACATGATGGAAGGTGGTAGTGCATCAAAGTTTGTCCGGGCGCATCAGTTGCAGCGAGGAGAACCAAAGCTTTTTGAGCAACTCATGAGTAAGCTAACTCAGGCGATAATTGATTATCTGAAGATGCAGGCAGCTTCGGGAGTGGATGCAATACAGATTTTTGATAGTATGGGAGGGATGCTTTCCTCCGAAGAATATTCGGAGGTTTCCGGCCGTTGGATCGGCCAGATTATTGAGTCACTTGAAAGGGTGGTTCCGGTAATTCTTTTTTCCCGAGACACCGCCGGTAGCTTGCAAGAATTGGTGCAAACTGGAGCCCAGGTGCTGGGATTGGACTGGTCGATTCGTTTGTCCGAGGCGCGTTCGCGAATACCAAGTTCGATTGCATTGCAGGGGAATCTTGATCCAACGGTCTTAAAGACCACGCCGGAGATTGCAGCGAGGGAAACGTCTCGGATTCTGGAAGAAATGCGTGGAAATAATGGTTTCATCTTCAACCTTGGCCATGGGGTGCCACCCGATGCAAAACTTGAAAACATTGAAAGCGTGGTTTCGGTAGTGAAAGGTTTCAAATGAAAGATCGAATGGTCAACTTAGTGCATGAAACCCAGGATCAAATTTGTAAAGTCTTGCGTGATTTAGATGGAGTCGATTATCGGGAGGATGAATGGTCGCGCGAGGAAGGTGGAGGAGGGCGAAGCCGAGTGTTCAGCAATGGTAATGTGTTTGAGAAGGCTGGAGTCAATGTTAGTGTGGTTATGGGCAGGCTTAGCTCTGATGCGGCAAAAAGTATGGGCGGAGGGTCAGCATTGGGTGATACGCGATTAGATTTCTTTGCATCTGGATTGAGCCTGGTATTGCACCCAAAGAACCCTATGGCACCGACGGTTCATGCAAACTATCGTTACTTTGAGCGGGGGAAGGAATCGGAATCTGGGGCTTGGTGGTTCGGCGGCGGTGCCGATTTGACCCCAGCTTATCTCTTTGAAGAGGATGCAATACATTTCCACCAAGCCCACAAAGAAGTATGCGACCGACATGCAATAGCCGACTACGCCAAATTTAAAGAATGGTGTGATGACTACTTCTATATTCGACATAGAGATGAACGTCGTGGCATTGGGGGAATATTCTTCGATGATTTAAATCAGAACAGCAAAGAGGCGTGCTTTGATTTTGTGGAGGATTGTGCAGGGTCTTTTCTGGAAGCTTATGTGCCTATTCTGGAAAAAAGAATGAACGAGCCTTTTACTCCGCAAAATAAAATCTGGCAACAGATTCGAAGGGGGCGTTACGTTGAGTTCAATCTGGTATATGACAGGGGGACAACCTTTGGTCTGAATACAAATGGTCGGATTGAAAGCATTCTCATGTCTTTGCCTGAAACGGCAAGGTGGGAGTATTGTCAAGAGCCTGTTTCCGGAAGTCCTGAAGAAAAAGTGGTCGAGGTGCTGAAGCATCCGAGGGAATGGGTGTGAGTAGGGTTTATTAAGTACCTATGAAGTCGGTAGCTATTATTGGTGGTGGTATTACCGGGTTGACCGCAGCTTTCAATCTCCAGCAACGAGGAGTTCCAGTTACCCTCTATGAGGGAAGTGAACGTGTCGGCGGGGTGATTCGCACTGTTCATAAAGATGGTTATCTTGCCGAGTGTGGTCCCAATACCATACTGGAAACCTCACCGTTGATTGGTCAACTAATTCGCGATGTAGACTTGGAGTCACGCCAGCTTTATACGGATCCGGCTGCAGAGAAGCGTTTTCTTGTTCGCAATAAAAAACTAATTGAGCTGCCTGTATCACCTTTGGCGTTCATTGGCTCCCGGCTTTTTTCATGGCGGGCTAAAGCAAGCCTGTTGGCTGAACCCTGTAGAAAACGTGCAGCTGGTGACCTGGAGGAGAACTTGGCCGATTTTGTTCGTCGACGGCTTGGAGTTGAGTTTCTGGATTACGCCATTAATCCGTTTGTTGCCGGTGTATATGCAGGTGATCCTGAACGTCTTTCGGTGAAGCATGCGTTCGCCAAGCTATACGATTTGGAGCAACGTTACGGTTCATTGATAGGAGGGCAAATCTTTGGTGCTCGAGAACGAAAAAGGCGAGGTGCCATTTCCAAACAGAACGCAAAGAAAATCTCTTTTGATAAAGGGCTGCAGGTGCTCACCGACAGACTGGGTGAAAAGCTGGGGGAACAGGTGCGACTGAATCATTCTGTTAAGCGTATTACTGGTGATCCTGAGGGTTGGAGTATTGATTTTGAGAATGCAGGCATTACTACAACGTCTACCCATTCTAGTGTGCTTCTGGCACTACCAGCGTTTCGATTGGCTGATCTGGAGATTCATTGTCAAAATAAACGGGTCGACTTGTCATTGCTTAGTCAGATTGAATACCCCCCTGTAACCAGTGTGGTATTAGGTTTTAGGAGTCAGGATGTATCACATCCTCTTGATGGTTTTGGGGTATTGATTCCGGAGGTGGAGAAGTTCAACTCACTGGGTTCCATTTTTTCATCCGCCCTTTTCCCTAACCGCTGCCCGGATGGGCATTTGACCTTTACCAGTTATATTGGAGGCACCCGTTCACCGGAACTTGCCCTGAAGGAAAAGGATGAAATTGTCCGTTTAATCATGGAGGATTTGCGCGTTCTGGTTGGGTTAAGTGGCGAACCGACTTACACTCACTGCTTTTGCTGGCCGAGGGCTATTCCGCAATACAATGTAGGATATGGTAAATTCAAGATGCTAATGGAGGAAACAGAAAAGCGAGCAGCAGGTTTATTCATAGGCGGCCATTGCCGGGATGGTATTTCGCTGGGTGACTCAATTTTATCGGGTTATAACGCTGCCGACCGAATCGGTAAATGTTTGGATTTGAAGTAGATTAGGATGGAAAAAACTCGTAAAGGCATATTGCTAGTCAACCTAGGGTCACCTGACTCCACTAAGGTCAGTGATGTGCGAAAGTTTCTTCGTGAGTTTTTAATGGATGGCCGGGTTCTTGATACGCCCTGGTTGATCCGTTTTTTCATAGTACATTGCTTGATTCTGCCTTTCCGTCCACGGGCTTCAGCCGAGGCATACCAACAAATCTGGACATCAGAAGGTAGCCCATTGGTTGTCATCAGTCATCAGGTTGCCGATTTACTACGAGAGAAGGTAAGGATTCCCGTGAAACTGGCTATGCGTTATCAAAATCCACCGGTTGAAGAAGGGATAGAGGCACTATTGAAAGATGGAGTTGACGATATTTTAATGATCCCACTTTTCCCGCACTACGCCATGTCGAGTTATGAGTCGGCGGTAGAAAAGGTAAAAGATGTGCTCAAGCAAAAGGCTACAGGAGCGACCTTGACTGTTCAGGCACCTTACTACGATCGTGCAGATTACATAACCGCTCTGGTGGAAAGTGCGCGCCCCAGTCTGGAGCAAGGATTTGATCATCTGATGATAAGTTTTCACGGGATCCCAGAGCGTCATCTTCGAAAATCAGATCCAACGGGCGAACATTGTTTGCAAATTTCAAGCTGCTGCGAAGGTGAATGCCCATCTCACGCAACTTGCTATCGTGCTCAATGTCTAAAGACAGCGGCTGCTTTCGTTCGTGAAGCCAATATTCCCCAAGACAAATATTCGGTGACCTTTCAGTCGCGTCTCGGGCGTGATCCTTGGCTGAAGCCTTATACAGATTTGGAGATCGAGCGATTGGGAAAAGAAGGCGTGCAGTCTTTGAAAGTCATTTGCCCAGCTTTTGTCAGTGATTGTCTTGAGACGCTTGAAGAAATCGATATTCGGGGCAGAGAGAGTTTTCAGGAATCGGGAGGTGGGGATTGTAGTCTTGTTCCATGTATGAACACGCATCCCCAGTGGATAAAAGTTTTGCAAAATATGGTGGACGAATTCGAAGGGTGTGATTAGGTCACTAATCACGGCTGACCGATGCGAATGTCCAAGACGTGGGAGATATGATTGCTTTATTTGATCTCGAAAAGAGGCTAGTTCAAATTTTTGTTGTTTTTCTGATGCCTATAAATACGGCTTTTGCTGATAATTGGCCGCATTGGCGTGGGCCAACCTACAATGGAATTAGTGAGGAAAAAGGTTTGCCCGTTGATTGGAGCGAGAAGAAAAATATTATTTGGAAACAGGAATTGCCTGGAGCTAGTTCCGCTACGCCTGTTATCTGGGAGGACAAAATATTTCTTTTGGCGCAGGAGTCGGGGCAGATTTCTTTGCTTTGCATAAATACAACAGGAAAGATTTTATGGACTGCTAAGGTAGACAATGCCAAAGGCAAGGCGAATGGTGAAAGAACAATGGCTTCTCCTTCACCCAGTACAGACGGGAAGCATGTTTACACGATGACAGGCACTGGCGAGGTTGTTTCATTTGATTATACGGGAAAAGAAGTTTGGAGGTTTAATGCGCAGGAACGTTATGGGCGATTTCGCCTCGGGTTTGGATTTCATACGACACCCGTTTTATATAACGAAAGGCTTTATCTTCAGTTGATTCATTCCGGAGGCGCGTGGGTGGTATCAATTGACACAGCTACCGGAAAAGAGGTCTGGAAAGTTGAGCGTAAGAGTGACGGAGTTGCCGAGTGTGAGCATGCTTACACCTCGCCTTGTATTTGGCAAAAAGGGTCTGTTCAGCAGCTTATTACCCATGGCAATGATTATGCAATCGGTCATCGGCTTTCTGATGGCAAAGAACTGTGGCGAGTGGCCGAGCTGAATCCCAAGGATCGTTATAATCGAACGCTTCGTTTTGTTTCTTCTCCGGTAGCTTCTTCGGGATTGATTGTTATTCCCTCAGCCAAAGGCCGAGGGGTGGTGGGGTTAAAACCAGGGGCGAGTGGAATAATTTTGCCCGGAAATAAATCCGAACAATGGCGCCTTGCCAGAGGTACGCCGGATGTAGTTTCGCCGCTTATATATGGTGAGGAGGTTTATCTGAATCGTGAGAACGGTTCCATTGCCTGCCTGAACGCAAAGACGGGCCAAGAGCATTATTCAGAACGTGCCCATGCACAGACCTATAGGGCTTCACCTGTCGCCTCTGGCGGGAAGATATATGTTACTGCTCGCGATGGCACTGTTTCCGTGATTAAAGCGGGGACCAGCTTTGAGGTGCTATATAAAAATAAGCTAAATGATCAGCTGACTGCTTCGCCGGCAATCTCCAATGGTCGAATTTATTTGCGAGGCTTTAAGTCCCTTTACGCAATCGGCAACAAATAGTCATTCCTTCGTTTCAAAAAGATTATGCTTTGGCCATTGCTTAACGGCGTCGGCGGCTTTGTGAATGAGGGGGTCAATTTTTCTTGATGGTCGTTGTTTGTCCGAAGTTTGATTGGTGTTGAATAGTGCTGCCCAGCAGAGCCCATCATGGCGGATCACTAGAATGGTTGAAGTACCTGAAAGGGCTCCGGTGTGCCATCGGTTTGTTTTTTTGCTATTGGGCACTTCCCGAACAGACCACCCACATCCGTAGTATACCTTGTCTGGCTCACCTTTTTTATCATTACCAAAATGACCCTTCGGTCGCTCGAGCATCGTTTTTATGGTTTGGGTATTAAGGATTTTGGAATGTTCAAACCTGTCGACTGCAGAGCCAAAACGAACCAGATCAGGAGCAGATGCAATCCATCCCCCGAGTGAATCCATGGCCTCAATGTACCAGGCTCCGTAAGGGCGCGGTGCTTTTGCTCCGATATGTGGTCCGGTTACTGCGATGCCAACCAATTGTCCTTTAGGATAATAGGTAACTTCACCTTCAGTCCGTTGAAGTGTCTTACCAGAGCGCATGCGGGTAATACCCAGTGGTTTGAGAAAGGAGTTTCTCATATACGTTTCGTAATTTCGGCCTGTAGTTTGTTCTATAACACGACCGAGCAGGCAATATCCCAGATTTGAGTACGCGTAACGTGTGCCAGGTTCAAAATCCAAAGGCCAACCTTTCATAAAGGTAATAATGTCATCCTGAGAGGCTGGAGGTTGTTTTCCGAGAGAGGTTGCAATTTCTATAGAGTGAAATAGAGGGTCAATGGATTTATCACGGTGCCAACCTCCTTGATGGCGCATCAAATGAGCTACAGTTATGTCCTTTAATTTTGAATCTATTTTCCTCCCCTTCGGCAAATGTGCTTTGTGGGGCAAGAGGTCAAAAACAGAGTCATCGAGTTTCAGTTCTCCTTGTTCAATCAGTTGAAGCGTTGCGACGGCAGTGAGTGGTTTTGAGATGCTCGCGATACGAAAGAGGGATTCCGGGTTCACAGGCTCTTTTTTTTCCCGGTTGGCATAGCCAAAACCGCGCGCGTAAACCAATCTGCCATCCTTTGAAACAGCCAGGGCTCCGCCGGGTATTTCGTTCTTTTGTACAAACGACTGCATTAATTCATCGAAGCTCGCTAGTTCTGGAAAAACCTCACCTGTTTCAGGAAGCTTGTCTTTTGCTAAAAGAAAGAAACAATGGAAGAAGACAAGAGTTGCCAAAAATAATCGCGAAGTCATCCCTTTTGCTACACTCTATTGAACTTCTTGGCAATACACAGCCTGCTATTCTTTACGGGATCGCTAAATATTGTTAGACCTTTCCCATGCACCTCATTCTCTTTTTTGGTTTTTTAGTTTTTGGCTTTTCAGTCACTGCAGCCGTGCCACTCGAACAACAGCAGTTTGTCCTGAAAAAACCTACCCCGAAGTGGTTTGGGGAACGCATTGCCTTGCCTCCCAAAGGTTTTGCTCCTGACTTAGGTTTAAAAGGTATTGAGGAAATTCTTTTTGCACCGGGAATGTTTAAGGCTGATCAACCAGATTTTTTCTCTTACGTCTTTCTCTTCGCATTGGAAGCTAAGCCGGTGTTGGATGCAAAGGTGCTGAAGAAGGAGCTCTTCATCTACTACTCCGGGCTTTCCAAGGCACGCATGGATAATCCCAATCTGGATACGAGCGGGTTTGGTGTGAAAGTAACTGCGGTTGAGGGTAATGATGTTTCACCAAAAGGGGCGGTTCATGTGAAGAATTACCGGGCGGAGGTTGTGTGGCTTGAGCCTTTCGCTACCAAAAAGATGCAGACACTATATTTTGAATTGCAGACCTGGCAGTATAAAGGATCCCCCTACCAATACCTTTTTGTATGTGCCAGCCCACAAAAGCCTGACAAACCCCTGTGGAAAACGCTGCGCACTATTCGTGCTTCTGTGGCTATTCAGTCAAAACAAAAAGAGTAAATTTACGATTGAGCCGGAATTCAACCTTCCGAGGTTGGTGGAGTTCCTTTTTTGAACGATTGGATGGACATTCCAAGGGCCAACAGTACAACTGCTAGTCCGGTGAAAGCTGAATCACCGAGCCAGGAAAAATCCATTAGAGTCTCTGTTCTACCGCCATAACCCTCTGCGTTTTTAGTAAAAAAATACAACGCCCAATTTAATAAGCCACAAGCTAAGCCAAGCAGGCCTGATAGTATTGCTAAAATAGATACAATTTTCATATGCAAATACTTTCAGGGGTTTATCTTAACAAACAAGACTATTGTTTTGTGTCGTAGAGGTCGGTAGGTTTCATTCATGAATTCGTTACGATTAATAACAGTGATGGGGGTAATTCTTTGTCTAAATTGGGCTCAAGCAGCCGAGGAATTTAAAACTGCCAAAGGTAAGGCAGTTGTTACACCGGTTAATCATGCGACTATGGTTGTGGAGTGGAATTCAATAATTATATACGTTGATCCTGTTGGGCAGTTAGATTGGTATAAATCTTTTCCCAAGCCAGATGTAGTGTTATTGACTCACATTCACGGGGATCATTACAAAGAGGCTGTCTTAAAAGAAGTGGTGGGACCAAAAACCCAACTTGTTGCTCCGCCTGCTTTGACTGGAGCACTGAGTGGTGGCTTGAAAAACAAGACAATTTCTCTGGCTAACGGTGCTAGCACCGAGAAAGTGGGCTTCAAGCTTGATGCGGTGGCTAGCTACAATACAACGCCACCTCGCAAGCGTTTTCATCCAAAAGGACAGGGTAACGGCTATATTCTTAATCTGGGAGGGAAGCGCATCTATATTAGTGGTGATACAGAAGGTACGCCTGAGATGCTGGCTCTGAAGGATATCGATATTGCCTTTCTCTGTATGAATCTTCCTTACACCATGGATGTGGCAGCGGCAGCCAAGGCGGTGAAAGCCTTTAAGCCGAAAGTAGTCTACCCTTATCACTCTCGTGGGCAGGATACCGCTAAATTTAAAGCTCTGGTGGGAGATACGGCAGAGGTCCGTTTACTCAATTGGTATAAATAATTGGTGATATTTGCCTACTATAAAAAAAGTGCATAATTACAGTATGCAAGAGTGGCAGGAGAGGGATAGATTCGCTCTGGTCGGAGTGTGCCGCGTTAGCCTCTCTGGCTTTTAACATATAGCGCGTTGGGTACAGCCGCCGAAGCAGATGCTTTGGCGGCTGTTTTTGTTATCGCTGAGGCGTTGGTGGTCTGCCGCCTGAACGTGAGAAATAGAAGGTGCCGTTATTGTCTTGGGCGATCTGTCCCAACACAGAATCTACACCTTCTGGCCTTCTGTGGAAACCAACCGTATTGACTTTAACTGATCTATCCGGATTTAAAGTTGATATCAAATTTCTTACGGCACGACCGCCACCTCGGCAGTTGAACATGCCATCAGTAAGTATCCAAACCGTATCTGGATTTATATCCTCAAATGTTTCTCTAATTGCACCGAGAGGATTAGTCATCCCACCGGGTCTCTTTTCCAGCACCCAAGGCTTGATCTCATCTATTTCCCAGGGGAAGGCATATCTGGATCCCCCGCCGGGCATAGCCTCGCTGCCGCCGGCAAAGAAATGTATATGAAATTTCTTTCGCGGTGACATTTCATATAGTGAATCTACTAAGGCTTTTTGGGCCAGGCCCAATCGGTTGTCTATTATCATGCTTCCAGATTTATCAATGATGAATGCGTGGTGATTGCCATTTGTAGTTGTAAATACTTTAGTAATATCTACCTGTTCAAACCCCCCACAACAACCCAGCATAACTGTTGAAGCAGCTCCCTTGGTTTTACCTCCGCTGGATATTTGATGCTCACGTGAAAAGTTACCTGTTGGGCCCAAATCTGAATCGGTCGAAAAATGAGAACTACCATCTGCTTTAACTACATTACCTTTTCCCTTCATCAGGCCTGCCATAGCATCGCGTGGGATTGGGTTTTCATCGGCTCCCACCCACCTAGCTTCGGCAAGATCGCATTTGCTTAGGTTACGTGTTGTTGCCAAGACAGTTTCCGAGCGCCCAAGATCTCCTCCTTCGGCTAAAAGATAGCTGATGGCATTCATTGGAATGATATTTCGTGTGATGGGATTAAAAGAATTCCATTTTGCTGCTACTTTTTCATTTGCTGCTGCTCTTTCCGGATCCAGTGGAGAATGGAGAACGCTTGCTTTCCCAATTTCGGTTTTTAACGGCGGAAGAGAAAAAACAGCACCGGGCTCCATAGTGAAATCGTGCCAGCCTGTTCCTAACTCTACTTTTTGATCACTTGGAAGAATTTGCCAAGGAAGGCGACCACCATGATCTGAACCATACATGGTTAAGGCTCGGCCAATTTGGGTAAGATTTGAAAGACACTGGATTCTCTGGCTCTTAACCTTGGATTGCGAGAGTACGGGTAGCAATAAAGAGGTGAGCATCCCAATGATGCAAATTGTCACCAATAGTTCTATCAGAGTGAATCCTCTAGTATGTTTTTGATCTTTCATTTTATTGCTACAGGCTCAGTTATCCTAAATAATGTTGGTGGCGCAGGGCTTAGACATCTACTAAGAGTATTCGAATGTCACGGATTCAACCTAACCCACAATATGATCTTTGGCTATAGTCAATAAAGGGGCAAATAATGATAGATGAGAAGCATGATTTCTTAGTGATAAGACCGGCTGAGGAAGCCGACGTAAGTTTACTGGCTGAGTTTATCCGAGGCATTGCTGAATACGAAAAACTTTTGGATCAGGTGGTGGCTGATGAGACTATTTTGCACGAATCTTTTTTTGGCAGTCAGCCGAGTGCGGAGGCTCTTATTGCTGAGTGGGAGGGGAAGCCCGCGGGTTTTGCTGTTTTTTTCGAAAATTTTTCCACCTTCATGGGCCGATCGGGGCTATATTTGGAGGATTTGTACGTGAATCCTGAATATCGCCGGAAAGGTATCGGCAAGGCTCTTCTGGCTCGCTTGGCGAAGATTGCTGTGGAAAGAGGGTGTCCACGTTTCGAGTGGGTAGCCTTGGACTGGAACCAGAATGCCATCGATTTATACGAGAAATGGGGAGCTGAACAGCTAAAACAGTGGCGAATTTTTCGCCTTTCAGGTGAAAATTTAGCCAAACTTGCCGGAACGAGTTATTGACAATTTGAGTATTTTATTGTTAATAACCCGCTTGCGGATGTCCCCCTATATGTCCGCATTTAAACCGCCAACGGGATCCCCCCACTCCTTCTCGTTGGCGGCTTCTTTTTTGGCTGTTAAGGAGAATTACACAAATAAGGATGTACCACTGAAGCTGGTAGCTTTGAGTATTAAGATCAACTGTATGAAGCGAATAATTCAGTGATATTTTCACACGACAAACCCCGTAGCTTGTTTCATGATTTGCCTATGCGAGTAGCGACGATTCAATCGGTTGCCGGTGGGGTTTTTTTCATTTTATTTGTATTGGGTGCAGCACAGCCTGCGGAGCAACAGTCAACACGTGGAGACGGTTTGGCTGCTAAACTGGAGAAAGCTGCTCCAAATCTGGAGGAGCAATTTTCCAATCTAAAAGAGAAGGCAGAGGGAGGGGATGTTTCAGCTCAATACCGATTAAGCCAGCTGTTGGTTTTTGGAGTGGGAGTTCAGGTTGAACTTAAGGCTGCATTTGAATATGCTGAAAAATCAGCGGAAGAAGGATATGGGTTGGGGCAATTTCATTTGGGAGAAATGTATCGGTATGGTACCGGTACCGATCCAGATGTGGAGAAAAGTGATGAATCCTTTGCTCTCGCTGCAAAATCATTGCCCAAACTGGTGGAAGCCAAGAATACAGAAGCTATGCGTGCCTTGGCAGTTCTCTATTATCGTGGCTGGGGTGGTTTGAAACAGGATCGTGCTAAAGCCCTGAATTTAAACCATCAAGGAGCAAAGTTGGGTGATCCTATTGCGGCTGTTGAAGAGGCTGATCAGTTGTGGGATGGTAAAGGAACTTATCGTCAACGGACCAAGGCTACACGTCAGTACCGTAGTACAATGCCAAAACTAATGGACTTGGCCGAATCCGGAGACCGCCAAGCTCAATTGTTAGTCGGCAATCTCTTTGCCAGCACGCGGTTGGGCCCTCGTAATTTTGAGGAGTCGATTAAGTGGCATTTACCCGGTGCAAATGCGGGTTATGCAGGCATGGAGTTTCTAATGGGGGCGCGTAATCAAAAAGGCAATGGACTTCCAAAGAATGATGTCCTAGCCATGGAATGGTATCAGAAAGCAGCGGAACAGGGTCATCCGGGAGCCATCAATAACGTGGGATGGATGCACGGAAACGGTCGTGCCGGTGGGGATGAAAATGGAGAGATGGCATCTCAAATGTATTTGAAAGCTGCTCAACGTGGTAATGATGTTTCTCAAAATAATATCGCCATGCGTTTGTTTGGTGGTCAGGGAGTCGAACAGGATAAAGAAAAAGCTTTTTACTGGCACAGGAGGTCAGCAGAAAATGACAATGGTAGGGGCCAATATTTCTTGGCCTTACGATACGACACGGGTGAAGGGACTGAACCAGATTTAGATAAGGCAGTCTACTGGTTCAGGCGTGCTGCTGAGAATGATCATCGCGCTGAATATGAAAGTGGAAAAAGAGATTACGTTTATGGCGCACAAATGCGTTTGGCCCAAATTTATATAGAGGGTCGTGGAGCTAAACGTGATCTGGTTGAAGCAATGTACTGGATGTCTCGCACCACCGAATATGAAAGGTCGGCGAAAGTAAATTCATTTCATGCCCACGAAACGGCTATTGCCAAAAGGGCTATTGCTGAGGGCCGACCTTTAAGGAAATATTTAGAAGAAGGCTGGCCAGCATCACCCCGTAATTTGCGTGATATTATGGATGCAGCCAATGAAGGGGATGCTCAGGCTCAATATGAGGTCGGGGCACTGCATGTATTAGGTATTGGAGGGGCTCCCAAGAATCCAAAACTAGCATTGGAATGGACTGCAAAAGCTGCCGAACAAGGCCATGCAGGTGCGTTATATTATATGGGAATTTGCAATGAGGAAGGCCGCGGGATTGAGAGTAATTTGCTCAAAGCAAAAGAATTTTATATTAAAGCAGCTGAAAAGGGGCACGGAGGCGCTTCCAATAATCTAGGAGCCATGGCAGAGGATTCAGGAGAGGGCATTGACGTTCTTGTTAAGCATTATCAGAAGGCTGCAGCGTCTGGGAACATTCATGGCTCATACAATTGGGCACGACTAAACGACACTGATAAAGCCAACGCAGATACAAAAAAGGAGATCATGGGCCGATATCTAAGTGCTGCCAACGAAGGTCATGGTGGGGCGCAAAACAATTTGGCATTATTGCTGCAGGGTGATGCGGAGAATGAAGAAGGGCTTGAAGAGGCTGCTCGCTGGTACCGCAATGCGGCAAACCAAGGACATGCAAATGCGCAGTTTAATTTGGGCCTCATGATACTACGTGGACAGGGAGGGCTTAGAATTGATCGTAAAGAGGCCTTCGTTTGGTGGGGTCGGGCGGCTTTGCAGGATCAGGGTCAAGCCATTAAAAGTCTGCCAGCTTTGGCCGATCAGATGGATCAGGAAGAACTCAATGAGGGCCGTAAGATTATCAGACAATGGGAAAATAATGAGAATGTGCCCCAGTTATTCGTTGTCAGAAAAGGAGACTAGACACTTTATGAAAATCCATTCGTTTCTCTTCTGTTTCATTCCAATCTTGTGGATTGGATGTGGTTCAGTTCAGGATTTATCAAACCCCGTTAGGCCAGAGCCTACAGAAAATGGAATGTATATCCATCCTGCCACGAAACAACCTTTCGATGGAGTGTATGATGTCGTGGAAAACGGGGAACGATTAAAGATGGAGATTAAAGGTGGTTGGCCAACAGGCCTTTGGCAAAGATGGTATCCTTCTAGTGAACAGTTAAAGAGTGAGTGGAATCTGGTTAGAAATCAGAGGCATGGCTTACAAAGAACTTGGTATCCGAACGGTAGGTTAATGATGGAAGCTACTTTTCTTAATGGAAAGCTACTCAGTGCCAAAACGTGGACTATATCGGGAGCTGTTGCCTCAACGGTGGTGGAAGGGACAGGGACAATCGTGCTTTTTCATGCGGATGGGAAAAAGCGCCGTGAATCGCTTTACAAAGCCGGCATTAAAGCGAATTAGTCAGCGAGGAGATTAAAGAATCACTCTCTATGTTCCGGAGAGGCTTCCGGTTTGGGTATTATCCATAAAGCAGTTTTTTCCAGCTCTTGCCTGCCGTTTTGGTCATCCGATCAAGTTCCTTTGATCTCTGTTTCAAATGGTGGTTCATTTCCCTTTGGGCTAATGTCCAGTTGATGCGCTTCAAGCCGGCCTTGTATTTGTCCTTTGCGTTTTCCCTGAAAAATTTAGGGCCTCCAGAATAACCTATCTTATGAAATCGATGGATAGAAATTTTCTCCAACAAAGTGAACTGATGTCGGGGGCGTCCTCGTGTATTGGCTGGGAATGGGGCATAAGGGGTATTGTGGTTTTCCTCAATCCACTCTGTAAAGGCTTCTATTAGTTCCTGCTGGCTGCAGTGCCAGTTTATTTGGAAAAGGTGTAGGGTGCAGTTTCCGCCGAATGACAGATTTGACCCCGTCCGGTCAGTTTTAATACTTTGCCCTTTTTTGGATGTTACAGACGCAACCGGTAAATCCGAATAATGGCCTCTGGCTACTTCCGTCATCCATTTTTTGTTCTCAGTGTCATGGTAAAAGGGGCCTTTGCCACTTCCAAGTTCGCGATCCAACTCCCACAAAAAAACTTTGGTAAGAGCGGATTTTGGTAATTGTTTGAAGGGAGAAAAATTCCAGTCGTCTTTTGACAATGATTTCTCAGACCATTCCTTGAGGTTCAGGTTTGAAGCCATTAATGTAACTGTAGCGCGTTGGGGTTTGCTTTCTA
>CAJWKQ010000021.1 GCA_913041895.1 uncultured Verrucomicrobiales bacterium | reverse complement strand
AGGGCAGGTAAAGAGAAGTTTGCCCATCAGGTTCGCGATCGCATTGTAAAGCCCTTGAGAATGGAAACCTTGCAGCCCGATTATCAGTGGGTTGAAATCCCAAATAGAACCATTGGATATCGTAAGCGGCAGGAAAAAATTGTGGTTTCTTCCAATACAGATGTTAGCTGGAAGCTTGCTGGAGGTGGTTATATTTCAAACATAGATGATTTAACCAAGTTGGGTGAAGGTTTGTTAAATGGAAAACTGGTGAAACCCGAGACTCTGAAATTGATGTGGACTCCCAGAAAGACCAGTACTGGGGAGCAAACTTCATATGGACTAGGTTTTCGGCAGTGGAACTATGTTGATGGAAAGTTACAGAGGACCTTAACCAAATCGGGTGAATCCAATTTGAAAGATAAAATGACCCTGCGGTTAATGGGACATAGTGGATCTCAGCAAAAAACCAAAACTTTATTGGTTTTGGAGCCCTCAAAGAAATTTGGTATAGCCTTGATGTCAAACTCGGAGCAGACCAAAATTTATGAAGCTGCTGAAGCTATATTGAAGGCAGCGATCTCTTCAAAACCCTAGATCAAAATATCTTGCACGACTTCTCCATGTACATCTGTAAGCCGCATATCGCGACTGCTAAAGCGGATGGTCAGTTTGGTGTGATCCATGCCTAGCAGGTGCAACATGGTGGCGTGTAGGTCGTGTATTTCGAGTTTCTTGTCTACCGCTTTATAGCCGTACTCATCAGTTGCTCCATAAGTCATACCGCCTTTGACACCACCGCCAGCCATCCACATGCTGAATCCAAAAGGGTTGTGGTCACGTCCGTTGCCTCCCTGGGCAAAAGGAGTGCGGCCGAACTCACCCATCCATACAACAAGAGTGCTGTCAAGTAAGCCCCTTCCATCCAGATCCTGTAGCAGTGCGGCAATTCCCTGATCAACGGATTTGGCATTCTTGGGGTGACCATCTGTGAGTCCACCATGTTGATCCCAACGGTCTCCATTGCCTCCGGGGCATGTGAGTTCAATAAAGCGTACACCACGTTCCACCAAGCGTCTTGCAATCAGGCAGTTGCGTCCAAAGGTGGCCGTATTCTTAAAACTGGCGTCTAGACCATACATTTTTTTTGTGGCCTCAGTTTCACCTTTTATGTCCATGAGTTCGGGGACCGCTCCCTGCATACGAAAGGCCAGCTCATGATTAGCTATTGCTGACTCAACCTGATCCAGGCGGCCAAGTCGCCCTACTACGCCGGCATCCAGTTTGCGTATGAGATCTAGTTTATTTTGCTGCAATTCAGGAGTGGCTTCGGTGCGGCCAATGTTTGCGATCGGTTTGTCGCCATATTTGAATACACTTCCCTGATAGGCTGCAGGCAGGAAACCATTGGAAAAACAGCCAAGACCCCCCGGAGGGATTAGTCCGCCATTGAGCACAATGAACCCCGGTAGATTCTGGTTGCTCGTCCCCAAGCCGTAATTGATCCAGGAACCCATACTGGGTCGGCCAACCTGTCCAAAACCGGTATGTAGGAAATAGTTGGCATTGGTATGCTCTGAGAAATTAGAGGTCATCGAGCGAATTACGCATAGTTTATCTGCGTGCCTCGCGATATGCGGGAAAAGGTCACTGACAGGAATGCCAGACTGCCCGTAATGTTGAAATTTCCAGGGACTTGCTAACGTTTTTCCACGATTATTGAACTGGGTCGCCTCCATCTTTAGTCCAAAGGGTTTTCCATTCTCTTTGGTTAGTCGTGGCTTGGGATCAAAGGTATCCACGTGTGAAGGGCCGCCATCCATGTATAGAAAGATAATGCTCTTGGCCTTTGCAGGGAAATGCGAAGGCTTGGGAGCCAATGGATTAGATGGTTTGGCTGTTGCCTCGTTGGCCAGAAAAGATGCTAGTGCGACACCGCCAAAACCGTTGGCACACCTAGCCAACATCTCTCTGCGAGTTAGGGACTGCTTTTGAAATCTACCGCAGTGAGCCATTGATAAAGCTAAGTCTATTTCTTAGAAGTGGCGGTCTTCTTATTCTTGTCAACTTGCCCCTTGATATCGATTTTTTCTGCCTTTACAAGCTTGGCTGTTTTATCACCTAGATTACGGGCAATGAGTCCACTTGGATCACAGCCCTTACTGATGGCTACCACTTTACCCCCCTTATCAATGAGGAAATTGCTGGGCATGGTTTTGGTGCCGAAAATTTTCCAGCTATTTTTCTTTGGATCCAAAGCATACTGCATGTTCAGTTTTTTTGTTTTAACATATTTAGCAAATTTTTCATCGGGTTCAGCAAAGATGGCCACGAGATTGATTCCATTTTTTTTGTAGGCTTCATTTAAGGCCTGAAAATAAGGCAGCTCGCGATCGCAACCCAGACAGCCGCATGTTAAACGCACCAGTACCGGGCCTTTGGCAGACAATTTGGATAGATCAATTTCTTTACCCTGAGTATCTTTGATTTTGAAGTCAGGCGCAGATTCTCCAACTTTAAGAGATTTCAATGGTTCGGCATAGCTGCTCCAAGCAAAAGTCAGAGTGAATGCAAAAATGGTGAGAATATTTTTCATGATCTTTCTAATAGGACAAATTCTACATAAGTAGACGAACCTGTCCAACACCTATTCAAAATGAGGTTTCCCACTTGCCGATATCAGTAGAGCTGATTATTTAAAGGGGATGCGTTTTTCACCATATTTCCTTCTAATAGGATTTTTGATTTCTCTAAATTTGAGGGCAGCACCGAAGGTAACTGAGCCCCCTGCCAAGGTGCGTAAGGCATTAAGATTACCCAATTTTTACCAGAAGCACGTGAATGTGAGCGGGTTTTCCATTGTGTCTTCTGAAAAAGTCTCCGACTACGCACTTCTTGAAGCGGCTTATTTGATTAACCAAATGCTTGAAGGCCGTGAAGATCTCTTGAAAGCCATGGCTAAGAATAAGGTTCGATTCTCCGTTATGGCGCATAACGAATATACAACCCAAATTCCTGAGCACAGTGATTTGCAGCCTCGCCTGTACTGGAATCGACGTGCGCGTGGGTTGGGTGCCACGCCCGAGCGCCCTTCAGTAAGTTGCGGCGAGGAGAATCTTTTGCTTTATCCCAATGATCCCTATTCGACTGAGAACATTCTAATTCATGAACTTGCCCATGCAGTACATAAGATGGGTTTATCGGAAACCGACCCCACCTTTGATGAACGGCTGGAGGCCACCTACGATCAGGCGGTCAAAGAGGGATTGTGGAAAGGCAAGTATGCCTCTCGTAATCACTACGAATATTTTGCTGAGGGAGTGCAGTCCTGGTTTGATACCAACCGTGAAAATGATTTTGAGCATAACCATGTTGATACCCGTGAGGAATTGAAGGCTTATGATCCCCGTTTAGCCAAGTTGGTGAAGGAAGTCTTTGGAGAAAGGCCCTGGCGATACAAGCTTCCTGCCGATCGCAGGCCGGTGCCAGCTCATCTCAAGGGATATGATCCTAAGAAAGCTCCTACCTTTGGATGGCCGGCTCGTTCGGTAGCTTGGTATGCGCGGTTTAAGGATGGCAAAGAAACTTTGGCTCCGGATCATGCAGTGCAGTTGGAACTGTTATCTCCTGAATCGGAAAACTGGCGGTCGCCACGTACTCCGCATGAAACTCAAATTTATATTTCCAATGCCAGTTCACGAGCGATTGGCCTGGAGTGGATTGACTTTGATGGAAACCCCAAGGCTTATGGCGTTGAGTTGCGGCCTACAGATCACACTCAGCAGCACACCTATGCCGGTCACGTCTGGCGTTTGATTGATGATAAAACCAAGAAGCCACTTCATTATTTTATTGTGCCTAAGAAACCGGGTAAATTGATCTATAAAGGCCGGTAATGATCTTTCTCCGCACAGGACTATTCATATGTCTTCTGTTTTCTGTTCCGCTGAGTGCGGTGGATTTCCAGAGGGATGTGCGGCCGGTTCTGGCGGCATATTGCTTTAAATGTCATGGTCCGGATGAAAAGTCTCGGAAGGCCAAGCTCAGGCTGGATGTCAGGCCTGAGGGAGATTTGTTTGAAGAGATATTGGACCGGATAGACCATTCTGACCCGGATGAAAAAATGCCGCCACCGACGGCGAAGAAGCCCTTGAGTGATGCGCAAAAGGAGATGCTGCGCACGTGGATTAAAGACGGTGCAGTTTATACTGAACATTGGGCCTTTATTGCCCCAAAGGTGTCCGCTTTACCAAAGGTTAAAGAGGTTGATTGGCCGCTCAATGAGCTCGACTACTATACTTTGAGACAATTGGAGTCTGAAGATAGGGCTCCATCGCCGGAGGCTGATCGATATCGATTAATTCGCCGGTTGTCACTGGATTTGATAGGGATTCCTCCTTCGCCAGAGGAAGTCAGAAAATTCGTGAACAATCAACAACCTGATGCCTACGAGCAGTTGGTTGATTCCCTGCTTGCCCGTCCTGAGTATGGAGAGCATTGGGCACGGTCATGGCTGGATTTGGCTCGTTATGCAGATACCAACGGTTATGAGAAGGATCGTCCGCGGTCTATCTGGCCGTGGCGTGACTGGGTGATTTCTTCAATAAATGCTGATATGCCTTTTGATCAATTTACTATTGAGCAAATTGCCGGTGATATGCTTCCAGAGGGTGGGTTGTCACAAAAAGTGGCCACAGGCTTTCATCGTAACACAATGGTTAATGAGGAGGGGGGCATAGACCCCTTGGAGTTTCGCTATTACGCGATGATCGATCGGGTCAATACTACGTCTACTACTTGGCTAGGATTAACAATGGGCTGCGCACAATGTCATACGCATAAGTTTGATCCGGTGCCTCACCAGTCCTACTACGAGATGATGGCGTTTTTGAATAATGCTGCTGAACCTGAATGGGCTGTAGTCACCCCGGGACATGATCAGAAACGTTTGAGTCTGAAAAAACAAATCTCAGAAAAATTGGCTAATATTTCTGTTGATGAAGATAAATTCAAAGGATGGTTAAAGGCGGAGCGGGAATTAGCTGTTTCATGGCACTTTCTCAAACCGGTCAGCTTCGAATCTAATTTAGGTTGGATGGAATTACAGCCTGATGGATCCCTCTTTGTTCAGGGAGACACAGCCAAGCACGATACCTACCAGTTGGAGCTTGCCGATTTTCCCGCCGGTATTACCGCCTTGAGGATCGAGGCGCTGCCTGATCCCCGTCTGCCTAAAGGGGGGCCGGGCCGGGCATATTATGAGGGACCTAAGGGCGATTTTTTCCTGAGCGAACTAAAGCTATTGGCTGATGGCAAGCCGGTGGCTTTTTCAGGAGGAAGTGAAAATTATGCTAAGCAATGGATCGGAAAAGGGAAGCCTGGGGCAATGGCTGCGCTTGATGGAGATTTGCAAACTGGTTGGTCGGTTAGCGGCCGCGAAGGTAAGCCGAGTCAGGCGGTGTGGCAGTTTGCCAAACCTCTTACCGCGAAGACACTTAAGCTGCGGCTTGATTTTAGCCGACATTATTCAGCCAGTCTCGGGCGGTTTCGGGTTTCAGTAACTACAAGTAAACGTGGGCCAAAGGCCAAGGATATTCCTGCCGAGATCGAGATGCTTTTTGCCAAGGGAAAACTGGAGGGGCCTGATCAGGAATCTTTACAAAACTACTACATTGAAAACTCCAAGGATATGGCCAAGGCCCGTAAACCTATTGAAGCCTTACGTAAACAAATTCCTAAACAAGTGACCACGTTGGTGATGCAGGAGCGGCCCGGGGCACATACACGCCTGACTCACCGTCATCATCGGGGTGAATTTCTTTCTCCGCGTGAAGTGGTTTCTCCCAAAGTGTTGCCTTTTCTTCCTCCGCTTGGAAAAGGTATGCCTCGTAATCGGTTAGGTTTTGCCCAATGGCTTGTGGATGAGAAAAACCCTCTCACTGCGCGCGTGGTGGTTAACCGTTATTGGGCTTCTTTCTTCGGGCAAGGTCTGGTTACTACTTCAGATGACTTTGGTTACACCGGTGAAGCTCCCACAGATCCGGAATTGCTCGATTGGTTGGCGATCCAGTTTATGACTGAAGGTTGGTCGCCGAAAAAACTGCACCGTTTGATTGTGACCAGCGCTACTTATCGCCAAGCGCGCAGTGCTCGTTACCGTTTGTCCAGTGAGCAAATCCGCGACTCGGTCTTGAGTGTCAGTGGGCTGCTGCATCAAAAGCTCGGTGGGCCTAGTGTGTTTCCGCCCCAACCCAAGAGTATGGGGGAGGGAATTTATGGGGGGGGAGGTTGGCGCACTAGTTCTGGCACTGACCGTTATCGCCGTAGCCTCTATACCTACAAGAAACGATCCATGCCTTTTGCCCTGCACGACACCTTTGATGGGCCCAGCCATGAGACTTGTGTGGCGAAGAGAGAAACCTCCAACACACCCCTGCAAGCATTGACGCTCTTGAATGATCCCTTCTTTAATGAGGCAGCACAGAAACTTGGACAATGGGCGGTCGAACAAAAGAAAGAAGAGGCACTGACCGTAAAGGTTCTCTTTAAAAAATGTCTGTCTCGCCCGCCGGATCAACAGGAGCAGATGGCCTTAAGGGGTTTTTACCAGAAACAATTAAATCGGTTTAAGGCAGGTGAACTGGGGGCTGAAAAAATTGCAGGGAAGGGTGCAGGAGAGGTAAATCAAAGAGCAGCTTGGACGGCCTTGGCTCGTGTTATTTTAAATACCGATGAATTTATTACCCGTAACTAAAGCGCAATCTGTTACCCGACGCCATTTCTTTGGTGAGTGTGGTTATGGTTTTGGCAAGCTCGCCTTGGCGGGACTGCTGACCAATACCTTTGGGAAAACTCAAGGCACGCACTTTGCCCCCAAGGCGAAGCGGGTGATTCATCTCATGCAGGCCGGGGCACCCAGTCAGTTAGAGCTTTTTGATAATAAACCCAAATTAAAGGAGCTGGAAGGTAAGCCTCTTCCGCCTTCTGTGATTGGCGATCAACGATATGCCTTTATTCAGCGGGACGCAGCAGTGTTAGGGCCTCGCTTTCCTTTTGCTAAACATGGGCAAAGTGGTGCGGAGTTATCGGATAAGCTGCCGCACTTGGCCAAGGTGATTGATGAGGTTGCTATTATTAAGTCGATGCATAGTGATCAATTTAACCATGCACCGGGTCAGATCTTTTTTAATACCGGCTTCGCACAGCCGGGTCGGCCAAGTTTGGGTTCCTGGTTAAGCTACGGGTTGGGTTCGGCTTCAGACAACTTGCCGGCTTTTGTCGTGATGTCCACTGGGGGCGGCATTAGTGGTGGGTCAGCCTTATGGTCTTCCGGCTTTATGCCCGGCAAACATGCGGGAGTGCGCTTCCGTAATTCAGGTGATCCCATTTTAAATGTAAGTAGCCCGACAGGGGTGGATAAAAAATTGCAACGCGATTCACTGGATTTGATTGCCAAACTCAACCGGCGTCGATTGGAAATGGAAAAAGATCCTGAAATTGCCACTCGCATTGAAAGTTATGAAATGGCGTTTCGTTTGCAATCCAGCGCCCCTGAACTGATGGATCTCAAGAGTGAAAACGCTGCAACTTTGAAACTCTATGGAGCCGATCCGGTGAAGCCTTCCTATGGGCGCGCGTGTTTGCTTGCCCGACGTATGGTGGAACGAGGGGTGCGCTACGTGAATATAATTCATTCGGGCTGGGATGCTCACTCCAACGTCGCGGGTAATGTAACCAACAATGCTAAAGCTACCGATCAGGGGAGTGCCGCCTTAATTAGAGACTTAAAAGAGCGCGGAATGTTGGAGGATACGCTTGTGATTTGGGGGGGAGAATTTGGCAGAACCCCTATGGTGGAAAGTAATCCGACCTTAAATCGTAAACAGGGCCGCGATCATCACCCGCAGGCTTTCAGTTTGTGGATGGCTGGGGGTGGGGTGAAAGGCGGGATGAGCTTGGGAGCAACCGATGAACTGGGTTTTCATATTACAGAAAGGCCCGTACACATTCATGACTTGCAGGCAACCATCCTGCATTTACTGGGTCTGGACCATGAACGTTTGACCTTCCGCCATGGCGGGCGCGATTACCGGCTTACCGATGTGCACGGCAAGGTGGTGAAGGAGATTTTGACTTAGTTTTCTTTTTGGGCTTCGCGCTTTTGGGCAAAGAGCCATTTCCAGAGTTTTTTTTCCGCGTAGGCGGGGGTCCATGAGTTGTGGCTTACCCCAGCGTACTCGGTATAGATCGGTTTTCCACCGACCTTCTTCAACGCCTTCACCATTTCCCGGCTATGTTGGGTGGGCACCACGCGGTCCTTTTCGCCGTGAAAAATCCAGATAGGCAGGTGCACGATCTTCTTGGCCTGATCGGGTTGGCCACGGCCGCATACGGGGACTGCCGCAGCAAAGAGATTGGGTTCGGCCAAGATGGCTGAGTAGGTGCCTGCACCACCCATGGACTGGCCGGTCACATAAATGCGCGCGGGATCAATGGGGTGTTGTTTAAGGGATTTTTTAATGAGTTCAATCAGGGCAGTGAGAGGCGCGCCATCCCATCTTTGATTGCGATTCACTGTGGGGGCAATGATATAGCAGGGATACTTTTTTTGTAGGGCCGGTTGAGAAAGCACTTTATTGGCCGCACAATTACCCTCCCAATTTTTGCTGCCGCGCCCCCCTGAACCGTGCAGGGAGATGAGTAGGGGATACTTGGTTTCAGGCTTAATTTTTGCGGGCTTGAGGATGGCATAACGCAATTGGGTTCCTTTTGTGTCCTTATACTCGGTTTGAACAAACCCCTGAGCCTTGGCTATTTGGCTTAAGGAAAGGATCAGTAAAAGAAGGAGGAATCTCATGGCAAATATCTAAGGGCACTACCTCATGTGGTAAAGGGAAAAGGGGGCAGGGGTTTTAGGATACGTTGAGTAGACTTACTTCAGGGCGGCAATTCAGGCGGAGACCGTGCAGGTTGCCTACTCCCTTACTAATGTGCAGCCACCGCTCACCCAATTGATGCAGGCCGCGCACATAGCGCTTGTCCTTTACCGGGGCAAGAGGTGCACCCAAGCCCGGTACAAATACCTGGCCACCGTGTGTATGGCCACAAAGCATTAAATCCCACGGATGGTCGCGCATTAAATCCTTGGAGTCGGGGTTGTGAGAGAGCAGCACGGTCGGGCGTGAGTTGTCCAGATCTGCAAAAGCTTGGTCGGGGTTACATTCGTTATTCCAAAGATCGCCCACGCCAACGAGGTTGATTTCCCTTCCGCCAATGGTCTCGGTAGTGTGTTCGTTATGCAAGAGGCGGATTTTTGCATTGGCCAGTAAATCACGAACAGGCTGGGAACTCGTTGTGCCAATTTTCATATGTGAGTCGGCCCAGATGCCTCCATCATGGTTGCCCAGACAGGCAAAGGTGGGGGCATAATCTGGTAACATACGGAGCACCTTGGCGTAGGCATCGTACTGTTTATATTTCCACGTGATAAAGTCACCGGTAAGACAGATTAAATCCGGCTTTAACTCCAGACCCAGACTGAAGGCGCGGCGCAGGTAAGCCAGACTGATGACTCTTGAGGCATGAAGATCAGAAAGATGCAGTATTTTGATTGTTGCGCCCGGCTGCTTGAGAGGCACTTCCCGCTTGGTTGTCTCAAGCCAGCCTGATTCCCAAAGGCGCATGTAGCTGTAACCGGCACCCAACGCGGCCAGTCCACCACCGGGCACACCCCATAAAAATCGCCTGCGAGTGGTACGGTTCTTCCAATAATGACGCAGACGTTTAATCACGGAGGGATGGGGTAGAGCCTAGACGTTGGAGTCGGTGTGGTCAACGCAAGTGGTCCCAAAATATTTAGGACGTTTTCACACCTGATATTTGGAATCTTTAGAGCCTCTGAGGCACTTCTATGGGGGGCAACGATTACTTCGTGGGGTTGCTGAGGATGATGCACTTGGGCAACGCCTTTTGCAGTTGGTCAATCTGAGCCTTGGTGAGGTCGGGGTTGTCACCGAGAACCAGCCCCTCTAACTGTGTGAGCTTCTCCAAACCCTTCGCAGAAGTCAGTTGATTGGTATTGAGATACAGCTCCTTTAACCGTGTGAGCTTCTCTAACCCCTTCACGTCGGTCAGTTGGTTTCTAGAGAGATACAGCGTCTTTAACTGCGTGAGATTCTCCAACCCCTTCACGGAGGTCAGTTGTCTGCCGTTGAGATTCAGATACGTCACCTTCTCATAATCCGCCTTGGTGAGTTCGCCTTCGGGCTTCTTGGCAGCTTTACGAATCGCTGCCTCAATAATTTTTGCCGATTTATCATCACCGCCGGATGTAGGTTCAGGGTTGGCGGCTTCTGCTTCCACTCGGGTCGATACGATATCATGAGAGTAAACCAACTGATCACCCGTTCGGACTTCTAATCTTTGTTGGGTTTTATCGTTGCCAATGCGTTTGGTAACCGTGGTGGTTTTTGGGCCGTTTGAGGGTGAAATAGATTGGCCGTGATAGGTTTTAGTGGCCAAGTCATAAACTTCGTGAGAGGTGGACTCAGGCATTTTTTCACCCCATTGGCGATAGACAAAAACACCCTTAGCCACATCATAATGCTTATGGCCCGAAAATTTCATTGTTTGTTCTCCATGAGTCATCGTGAATTGAAACTCAAGAGATTTCCCCTCCTCCTCCCATTGGCACTCCATTGATGCTTTGGTTTCAACCAAACCACCTTCTAATTGTTTTGCCTGCCCTTTGGTTTCCCACGTGCCGATTTCCCAGGCCATGATTTCTGATGCCTGCTCGACTGTCAATTTCTTGGCTGGCGTATTGGGTTTCGGATCGGTTGAAGAGTTATTGGTTGCGATCCTAGTTTGGATGCTTTCATCGGTACTAAGTAGCTGGCCGTTCCGGGTGGTTTTCATCTTGAAGATGAATTTATCCGGGCCATCGGCTTGAAATGTGTAGGTGACCTCTGGTTCCTCTGGGGAAATCTGCCGGCCTTGGAAGGTTTGGGTGGCCGGATCATATTTTTCATGCGAGAGAATTTCAGGTCTGAGTCCCTGCCTGAAGCGGAAGGCAAAAACTCCCTTGGACGGGTCATATTCCTTGCTACTAAATAAGCTGATCTTTTCCCCGGCTTTCTCCAGAGTGCCAGTGCTGCTGATGGATTTACCTTTTTCCTTCCACTGAACGTTTAGGGTGAACTCATAGGCAATCGGTTCCTCATTAGCGGGTTTTAATTGCCCCTTTACCTGCCACTGACCGATTTGGGCGGCCAGAATTTTCTCCACCTCTTCTGCTGTTAAATTCTTGTCATGGGGCTCGGTGGGTTCGGTAACATCAGAATCAATGCGGGTAAAATTGATTTCGTGAGTTGCTACAACTTCGTTGTCTGCATTAAAGACTTCAGATTTTAGTATTGCCTCGTCCTTATTGATTCTCTTGAAGGTGCCGCGTTCAACATGGTCATTGGGCAGCATCAAAAGTTGATGATAGGTCTTGGTGGTTGGATCGTAGATATTCTTGGATACGGTTTCAGGCCTTCCTTCCCCCTGCACCCGCCAAACGAACCACTCCATTTCTGAATCGTATACTGTGGTGCCCGTAAGGTTTTGGCCCATGCCCGATCCAAAACTTGAAATCGTGGATTTGCCTTTTTCTTTCCATCGCGTTTCCATTTGGTCCTCAAATTCCTTTGCTTCACCGGTTCCTGTTTTGGGGTCCAATGTGACTGTTGTGCCTTTTACTTTCCATGAGCCAATCTCTTGAGCCAAAATGTTTTCTACTTGTGCCGGTGTTAATTTTTTATTAGCAAGGCTGGGTTCCGATTTGCTAAGGCTTTTTACATATGCAATTAGTGCCTTTAATTCTTCATCGTTGATCGGAACAGTAGGAGGCATAGGGGCTAAGGCACCCTTTAATACCCAATCCATAGGCCTGCGGATCTGTTGAGTGAAATAAGCCTCATCAAAGATAACCGTCTTTATTGGCCCTCCAAGACCTTCATGAACCTCTCGCTCCTTACCCCAAAAATCACCCATAAAATTGGGTGACTTCAGGGCCAGCCCAGCTGGAGCTGGGACTTTGGGGTCGGTTTGATGGCAGGTGAAACATATCTTGGTCTGAAAAAGTTTTTGTCCTTTGGCAATTAACTTTGGATCGGGTTTGGTTGGCTTCGGTTGAGTGCCTTCAGACTTTTCTGCAACGGGTTTGAAGGCCTGAACCAGTACTTGGGCCTCCTTTATTTGTGCGGGGGTTATCTCCCTTCCAATTTGTTCAAGGGTTTGGCGGGCGTTAGAAACGCCATTTTGATTGGCCAAAGATGCCCACATGTAAGCTTGCACTAAATCCTTGGGTCGTATTTTGCCTCTTGAAAAAACATTGCCGAGGTTGTTTTGGGAAATCGGCCAACCCTGACGGGCGGCTCTGGTCCACCATCGCACAGCCTCATTGGTATCTTTATTAATTCCGTCGCGGCCTCCAACATAACGATAACCAAGTGTTTGTTGGGCTCGTGGATTCCCCTGATTTGCAAGGTCCTTGAGTTTGGCGTTTGTTAATTCCTTAATGGGGGTAAAATTTGAAGCTAAGGCACGCGATTTTTTAACCTGATCCGGAGTGGCTGCTCCAAGAATTTTTGCGAGCAACTCTTTGTATTGGGTTTGTTGCCTTCCATTAGCTCTGGCTGCGAGGCTGGCCCAGTATGCGGCTTTGCTTAAATCCTTTTGGGGATTATTCTGAGAAAAATAATATTGTGCCGCGTTAGCTTGAGCAGCGGGGTGCCCTTGTTTTGCTGCGCGTTCCAGCCATTTGATACCTAAGGCTGGATCTTTTTTTTGAGGGTCTTGAGAGGTAAGGTGCATTAAGCCGAGTTGAGTTTGGGCAAGAGTGAAACCATTTTCTGCCGCCTGCTCTAACTCGGCTAGTGAATCATTATCAGGATTTTCGGAAACAGGATTTGTAGATGGGTTATTGTTGTCGTTGTTGGTTGGAGCATTCGCGGCCAATAATTTTTCCACCTTTCCTTCCAATCCATTCCGGGCGTTTTTGTCGATCAGATTACCATTCTTATCAATCAACCACATGGCCGGGATACTACGAATGCCATACTTGGTAGAGATTTTATTCTTCCACTGCAAACCATCAAAATATTGTGGCCATGGCATTTCCTTTTCCTTAATGAAATTGAGCAGCTTGTCCTTATTGGAATCCAATGAGATGCCCACAATTTCAAAACCCTTGGGATGCAGCTTGGCGTAGGTTTTCTTGATATTGGGAATCTCCCTGATGCAGGGTCCGCACCAGGTTGCCCAGAAATCAATCAGCACCACTTTGCCTTTCATCTTGGTCAAGTCCACCTTGGTGCCATCGGTAGCAGTGAACTGGATATCAACGGGCTTGCCAATGTCCTTGTCCTTGGGTTCTGTAGGGGCTTCCCCTGTTACCTCCTCGACTATCTTTGCTGCAAGTTTTTTACCGGTACCACAGGTTCTATCATCATTACGACACCCGGCAACGGTCAGCTTGCACCCACATGGGCATCTTTCTTTATTGGCACGGGCTAAAATGGTGACCTGTTGTTTAGCTGTATATTTAGTGAGATCAATCCCCGGCAATTTATCGTATACCTTGTCCGGTTTGGCGGGCTTGGCAGGTTTGGGAGTCGGCGTAGGCTTAGCGGTCGCACTTTTTGAATTAGCAGGCCGGACATAAACAATTGAGGTCCTTGTTTCCCCCTCCCGTTTCAAATACATATCCACGGTTTTCTCGATCTCACCGGTGGTTTCATTCTGCTCTTCTCCTCCTCCGAGAGTAACCCCATACTTTAGCGTTTGTTTTTTTCCTGAGAGGGGATCAGGGTAAACCAGAGTCATCTTATTACCCTCAACCTCCCATGTGCCCTTGATGGCCTTGCCTTTATCAGGAGTAATAGTTAGCTCCCCTGTCCGGCCAAAGGTGATGGATTGTTTCAGGCCCTTGGACATAAAAGGCTCGGATTTCCAGGTATGGGCAATATGCGCAGGATGTTTTGGCGAAGCCTTCGTGGCAACGGGAGCATCGGATTTAACCGCTGCAATGAGTTTAGCCACCCATTGCTCGGCGGTAACACTGCTTCTGTAACCCACCTGACGGTGTTGCTCCTTGCCCTTAGCATCGGCTATCACAATAGTGGGCACTCCCCTCACCTTATACTCCGAGCTGAGTTTCTTGTATTGAGCAATTTCCTCAGGTGTCTGTCCGGTTTTGTCCCTGCGATTATCAAGCTTGAGCAAAATAAATTTTTTTGGAATCTGCTTCTTGAATACAGCAGAGGTTAAAACATTTTTATGCAAAGCCTTACAGGGAGGGCACCAGTCTGAGCCGGTAAACTCCATTAGAATAGGCTTACCTTCCTTTGCTGACAAAGCCTTGGCCTTGGAAAAATCAACCAACCAGCCCTCCTCGGCAATTGCAGTGGAGTAAAACCCGATGATTGCTAAAAGCACTAAACTAGCTTGAGAAAGGGAACGTAGTGTGGATTTCATCGTCCAGTAATACGTCTCCAGTGAATTAAAAGCTATCTGAAATTTAGTTTTTCAAGGATTTAGAGAGCCATTCGCGCATCAATATACGTGCCGAACTGGATCTTAACAGCCACCCATCGTTATGGTTTCTAAAACCCGTCGCTTGAAAAATGAATTGCCCTTCAATTCCGGTATTAGTCAGGAATCTTTGCGTTTCACTCACCCCATTGCCTTCATGACAGATGAATTGAGGTCTTCCTTTTAATCGTTTCAAACGTATCAGTGCAGATTCTTTGTCAGATCCCGCATAAGGCCATCGTTTAACCCCATCATAGTGACTGTAAGGAATGAATGCTCTCCACAGCTTTGCAATATCATCATCATGTAAACCCAAATAATTACAGGCAATCGCACCACGCGAAAAGCCACAGAGAATAACGTTTTTGACTTCACCTCCATAGTTTGCGCAAACCCAAGGAACCGTTTTCTTACAATAATCTAAAGTAGGCTTTGGATTATATATGGGGGGGCCTCCCCACCACCGAGTCACATTTTTGTTTCCAGCGTTATTAAGGTAAGGAATGCAAACCCAGATAAAACCTTCCCCGCCAGAAATTCCATACCCCATTTTGCTGCCCTCTGGACGGCCTGCACTAATATCACCAAACTTGTTTTTGTAAGGCCCATTGCCAGCGTACTCTACAATCACCGGATATCGCTTATCGGGGCGCCAATCTTTAGGCAAATAAATCACGTGATAAACTTCTGTATCCTTCCAGTCTGGATGCGTCTGTTTAACACGCTTACCTGCAGCAAGTTCGCCCTTAGTCAAAGGAGGAATATGCAGATCAGGTTTCACCGAGCTAATATCCGACGCTCCATAACCAAGGTTAGTTCCTACGAGGAAAACTAAAAAAGAAAACCTCATGGAAGTTTAACAGTTATTTTTGCCGGAAAGATATAATCCCGATCGTGGCGTAAATCTAAAGATTCGACCAACTGCCCAACTGTACGAGATACCTTGCCTTTAAATAGTATTTTTTCTTTAGAGGAAACAATAACCGCTTTATCTAAACCGATTAAATCATCATTTAAGTTTAGTTCTAGCTCCTTGCCAGCAGGACCCTCCAAGTATATTTCTTGCCCCACGATATTTGCCTTAATTTCCTCCTGTGCCTTTGCCTGCCCTTTCGGAAGCGAAACCCAATAAAAGTGATTATGTAAAACATCATCCTGTTTCCATACAATTGTTCGAGGATACGGGTTACGGTCGTATTTAGACATCCATTCCACTGCAACAGCATCCTCGCGATTCATCCAGTGGCCCCGGCCAATATGAATTTTCACATAGTGGATATAACCTTTAGGATCGGATTCTTTCAGCTTTTCCAGCTTATCTTTCCATTGAATAGCAACCTTGTTTCGATTAAAGCCCCCATCACGTTCTCCCACGTGAATTGCAAACGGTAAATTGCGAAGTCCTAGCGGAGAAGTCTCGTTCGGATGCCCTGCCATCATGGCGGCTGCTGCCAGATAATGGGCCATTCGTGGCGCCAGTTGATAAACTCCATCTCCCCCAGCAGAATATCCCATCAGGTATACTCGGTTGGGATTTACTTCCTTCAAGACTACCATGTTCTCGATGAGTCGTACAAACATCGGGTCGATGTGGCCTTGATGCCAAAGGTTCCAGGTATCGGTGGGCGCACGGGGTGCCACGTAAACACCTTCCTTGGGCCGATAAAGGCGTTTTTGATTCTCCCATTGACTGTCGTTTACACGCTTAGGCGTATTACCTCCACCATGCATAGAAATAAACAAACTACGACCATCTTTAGGTTTGTCGCCATACACAAAATATTCAAAAGGCATTTTCAGATTGCCATGCCTAATCACCCTGGATTTCATCTCCATACTACGATCTTTTCGGAGGAATTCGATTCGGTCAGCCCATAACAGATTGCGAGCTTTGGCGGCATCAACTTCAGTTAATGCGATCTTCCAAAAGTTTTGGATTTTAATATCAGGACGGCCATCTCTAGCGGTTTTTAAATACCTCTCCAAAGATTGCACCGCACATCTGGAAGCAATCTTCTCTGCTCCATATCCAACAAAAGGAAACCATGCTGCAATGATAATCCACCCGTAAATAGATTTTCTGTTCATGGGGTAAATCTACTTGAGAACCTTAATTTGAATGTTCCTGTAATGTACCGGCGAGGCATGGTTCTGCAGGCCAATGAATCCTGACTTGCGTTTAAGACCAGGCTGATTGTGAGTCTGTGACAATTTTACCAGATCACCCTTCACCACCTGCTCACCATTGATCCAGACGTCACACTTTGTGCCCATGCAACGAATACGCATCGCTTGCCATTCGCCAGCTCTTTTCGTTACACGTTTTTCCGGTGCCTGCACCGCATAAATAGAGCCAGTGAACTGCGCAGGTTTCAGATTTTTCCACTTGTCACCATCATCGTCGAGCACTTGAATTTCCATTCCTTCCACCCACGCTGCACCTTCTTTGGGCGCGCGGATAAACACGCCACTATTGCCATTCTTGGGTATGTTAAACTCCAATCGCAGATCAAAATTGGCATATTGCTTTTTTGTAGCAATCCATTGCGCCCCCTTTTGACCAGTGCAGGAAAGCACACCTTCCTTTACTTTCCAGTTAGTAGCCGGCCCGCCGACTCCTACCCAGCCAGTAAGATCTCTACCGGTAAATAGAGGCTGAAACCCCTTTTGCGCTGCCGAACCACTTTGGGCTAGAAAGAATAAACATATAAGAAGTGGTACTTTCATGCTGTGACTGTAAAGAGATTGCTAATTGCGGCAATGTGAAATCATTTAAGAAACACTATTTTACACCGTCTTTAACAAACTTTTGATTACATTCCCTTCACTTAGCCTCATAGGCCGACCAATAGGAGTCATCACTTCCTTGTCGTATTCAATCCCCAGCTGGTGCAGCACCGTACTGTGAATGTCCGAAACTCTAACGGGATCTTCTGGCTCATCATTTTTTCCTTCAGGATCGGTGGCGCCATGGACATAGCCACTTTTGAATCCACCTCCTGCCAGTGCCACAGAAAAGCCCTTTGGCCAATGATCACGACCATCCAGAGCGTTGATCTTGGGTGTTCGTCCAAATTCCCCGGCGCAAATGACAACGGTACGATCCAGCATATCGCGCGCGCGTAATTCACCGATTAGGGCGGTAAAAGCAGGGTCGAGAATGGCGTTTAGCTTTGCATGACCTTCATGGTTATTAATATGGGTATCCCATCCTCTTAAAGTCACCTCTACACAACCTACCCCAGCTTCAATCAATTGGATGGCAGCCAGACAACCACGCCCAAAATTTGTATCTCCAAATTTCTCACGCGTGTGAATCGAAGCCTTACTAACATCAAAAGCATGCAGTTTATTCGAATTCATCATAGCAAGTGCCCGCTTAACAGTAATGTTATGCAGAGTTGTCTTGTTATCTAAATCAAGACGACGACCGAGTGAGAAGGAATCCTCAATAACTTTTAGTGCTTCCAATCTTTTTTCCTGCCGTCGAGGTTTTACCCGAGCAGACATATTTTCCGCATGACCAAAAGAATCATAAACCTTGAACGCATCAAAATGCGCACCCAAATACCCTCCACGAGCCGGCCATTGATCCGGCAAAATCGAAATGTGACGCGGAATATCCACCCCCGGTGCCGGTAACTCGTGACATAGTACCGCACCAATTGAAGGATGAACGAGTGCTGGAACAGGACGATATCCTGTCTTCATATTATAAGCTGCACGCTCGTGATCACCTTCTTGACTGATCATCGAGCGCACAATTGTTAACTCATCAACAACTTCAGCCACTTGCGGCAAACCACTGGCGATCCGGACGCCCTTAACCGCAGTATTGATAGCTTCAGAACCTCCTGCAATTTTTTGGCCAGGATGTGGATCAAATGTTTCAAGCTGACTTGGTCCGCCAGCCATCCACAAAATAATCACAGATTTTGCTTTTGCGTTCTTCGGTTGAATTTCTTGAGCACGCCCCAGTATATGTGTCAAAGGGCTCAGCCACGCCAAACCTCCAAGACCAGCCGCCTGCAACAATTTGCGACGTGAAAAAGATCCTGCACTTTCGGGATGATCGATTAAGGGGCGCATATCAGTTATTCCACGAAAATTCAGTTGAGTTAATTAGAGCCCAATATAAATCTTCCTGCTTTTCCTGACGGCTTCTCGATTCCTTCTGATCAAATATCTCTATAAAATAATTTTGCTCTGCCTGACTTGGACGCCTAGTTAACACTGACAAGTAAGCGGCTTCCACTACCATTGAGTTATCTTGCGCGGTAGCCAAAATCCGCGTCGCTGCGTTAGCTACCAAATCATCCTTTGTGCGTTCATAAACTAGTTTTCCATTCATCAACAACAATCGCTGTGAAATTGTCCCTACTTGGGCATGAAACTCATCCTCACCAATATCACCGTAATGTTTGACAAACTCGCCCTGCTGGATTGCCCGCGCCATTCGAAATATAATATGTGAATCAGCATCAATGGTGGCAAGAGAAGCAGCTTGAACAATACTTCCAGCCACTTGTTCAGGGCGCAAGCGCGAGATCGGAAAAGCTGCCCAATGGCGATCATGATTAGCAGTCAACGGCAAATATCCTTCAGAAACCTTGCTGTCTAGGCCAAAGACGCGCGTAGAAGCGATTACTCGAATGAGGCGCTGAAGATCAAAATCATGCTTAATCAGGTCATCAACCAGTATTTCCAGACCTGGTGGATAAGGGCCTTCCAGAGGAATTTCATCGACTGGCTCCACCAACGGACGACCAAACATCAATGCCCAAATTCGATTAACTGTAGTCCGAGCAAAGGATCTATTCTCCTCGTGAGTCACCCAGCCAGCCAAACGCTCACGCGGAGCACCATTATCTGGCAATAATTCAGGGAGGAATGGGACCATTTTTGGCACCTCTTTCAATGGCTTACGACGGTACTTGTACTCGTAACTCTTACCCGTCTCACGAATACCAGAAATCTTCATATCCGTACCGGAAAAAAACGAAGCAAGTTGATGGAAATCCTTTTGCTCCCAACGTTCGTCAAGATAATCGTCATGACACTGGACACAATCTATTCGCACCCCCAGAAAAGCACGAGTGACACGGGCAGCGAGTTTCACCTCATCTGGGTTATTCCCTTCATCATTCTGATCAATAGTCACTGTAATGAAATTAACTTCCGGGTTTCCAGTCCAAACCCCTTCAGCTGTTATCAATGACCTTACAACTTCGTCGTAGGGACGGTTTTCATAAAACTGATCACCGAGCCAGCCCACAAAACGCCGACGGCGGTACGTTACAAACGGCCCGTTCTCTACACCCACATAGGAACGTGCAAACCGTTCAGCGAGATAGCCACTAGTTCGGCGGTCCTCAAACAAATGACTGAGCCACCATTGAATGGGGTTATTAGACGGGGATACCTCCTCAAAAACACGAATCTGTTGTAGGGATGGGATTGCCCCGGTCAACCCGAGCGACAATCGCCGGATACGAGTCAGATAATCAGCAGGCGGAGCAGGAATAAGCCCCTCCTTTTCCCAGTGAGCAGCAAACTCTGCATCAATATCTTTAACAATATCGACAAACTCAGGCTTTTGATATTGTTCTGCAGAATACTCTCTGGGAGGAACAATTTTATCGGATTGCAGAAAGTTGGACCCCACTGCACCTATTCCAAAAATACAAACCGTCAGAAAGAGCAGGTTGCGTTGCCCAACCGGAGAGATTATCTTTTCTATCGGTTTCACGGTAGCTGTGTCAATCGCCCATACTACACTTATCCACCCAAGAGGAAATATACATTAGTGAATACTCAGCAGCAAGATGATTGGCCTCAACCAGCCGAGCCATCAGTGGATTCGTTGCCGCCGGTGCTAGATTCACCGGAAACTCAAACACAGGAAAACCTCATACAACCCAAGCAGTCCTACTTTCGTCGAATTGGCCACGGCATTTATTCGGCAACCGGCTGGTGTTTCGGAATGGTTTCTTTGATTTTCGGTTTGGCAGTTGTCTCAGCAATTCCTGTGGTTAACTTGATTAGCCTCGGATATTTATTGCATATCAGTGGAACCATCGCGCGAACCGGTCGACTACGCGACGGTTTCATCGGGGTACGTAAAGCCGGACGTATCGGGGGTGTGATCCTAGGCATTTGGATGGTGCTCTGGCCTGCCCGGTTTCTTGCAGCTATGCGCGACTCGGCCTTGATCGTAAACCCCAACGGATCGGCAGGATGGAACATCGGACTTTGGATCGTAACTGCATTAACAACGCTTCATTTAACATGGGCCGTGCTACGAGGAGGCAAACTACGCCATTTTATTTGGCCCGCACCCATCGACTTTATCCGCTGGCTACGCTCATCCAATAAATTTTCCAGTGCACGCGATGCCCTTTGGAACACCGTATCGGAACTTCGATTACCATTTCTATTTTGGCTGGGGGCAAGAGGTTTTGCCGGCACACTGCTGTGGCTTTTAATTCCGGTGGGCCTGATGATTCTGGCCTCAAATATCACGTCAAATGCCGGCATACTCGTTTCACTGCTAGGAGGATTGATACTGATGGGAGTGCTACTATACCTACCTTTTCTACAAGTCTGGTTCGCAAGAGAAAATCGATTCGGCGCCTTTATTGAAGTTGCGAAAGTCCATCGACTAGGAAACAAAGCTCCGTTCATGTTCTGGTTGGGGCTCCTTCTGACGCTGGCACTGGCAGTTCCACTGTTTCTAATGAAAATAGAACTAACGCCAGCAGAAATCACTTGGCTTCCCGCACTCTTTTTTGTGGTCTTTGGGCTGCCAGCCCGATTGATGGTCGGCTGGGCCATGGGACGAGCGAATCTTCGCGAGACTTCCCGCCATTTCACACTACGGTGGCTCTTTAGATTGGCAGCACTGCCTATTATTTTTGGCTATACGTTGATCCTCTTTCTCACTCAATTCATCTCTTGGAACGGCCCATTGAGCCTGCTCCAACAACACGCATTCCTCGTGCCTAGCCCATTCTGAAAAAATATAACAAATTCACCTCATCAATTTGCGAATAATTTCACCCGCTTTTATCTCGTATATGTTTTGCCAAGCAGGATCAAGCAGGCAATCACTGTCCTCCTGCGCGCCCCCGACATTCTTCAACTGCTCAGCAGTTGGCGCGTAATAAATGTAGCCATTGGTATAACCGGCGACAAAAGCGTGAGGGTGTTTAGCAGCCTTCTTAATATTTAACCCAACTGGTACAGTCAGTTCACCTGGGAAAGTGGTTAGAACAAAACTTCCAACACGAAGCCCAGCTAACTCCACCTCAATCGTCCGATTACCTGCATCAAAACCTGTCTTCTGATGATTCTTCAAAAGGCGCAGATTGGTGTTTAATCGGGTGATTTTCTCCATGGTGTGAATGTTGCGCATGTAAGCTTCCAAATGGCGCCGATTCGCCTCGTCAAGACGAACCAAACCACCGCGTTTCATCTGCAGTTCGTGTAGATAACGATATGAATTTAAAGAAGGACTATTGGTGGAAAGCTGATATTTCACAACCAAAGGCAAAAAGGTGTCCAGATTAAGGAAGGTTCCCTTCAAGGAATCAGCGAGCCGGATCCGTTCCGCTTCCATGGCAGCAATCCGCTTGGAATGATCTGCGCGCGGCAGCTTGAGTTTTTCGTTATGCACCTTGAGTGGCTGATTAGGATGAGTCTTAATTTCCCGCACTGACCGAAGCGTACTTAAACCCAACATCAAGCCCAAGGGCTCGGCACTGTGCAAATGATTAACATCCTTATAACTGATGGGGTTAATATCTCCTCCAGCACCCTGAACAAATAGAGCAACACAATTAAGGTTTTCCTCAATAGTCTTTGATGAAAAACCTGTAATGTCCGCAGAATTACCAACCTCAGGAGTGTTCTGAATGGGGTGACAAGCAAAGTTATAGACCACTGCCAACGGCTTTCCATCTAAACGGTCAAGGCGCAGGATACCGATCTCAGGATCCACCGGCCCCACAGAGACGACGTCTTTATCAGAAGGAAGAGAGTAAGCCCGACGCACATCAACGGTACTGCCATCCCTAAGAATCAAGCGCCGGTTTTCCATGATTCGGGTCTCCCGACCCACACCCGCACCTACTTTTACTGGCATTATATTCCTCACCGCTCGGCGTACCGCCTCAATTGTACGCGCTTCAACCTCCGAATGCACCAATCCATGGCAATGACTGGCATTGAACAAAGTATTTTCAGGAGCGATGCCTAACTCGTTTTTCAGTGTTGCCCGAATCCGAGGAAGAAAGTCGTCCTTAATACGACCGATTCCACCAATAGCCACAGCATCAATGGAAACCAAAACAGCCGTGATGTCGCCACTACGTAATGCAAGTGCGCGGGTATACAGCCGATCATTCACCTTCCCGCGCTCGTCGGTAATATCTATCTTAGCCGCACCAGCATGAAGAACTGCGGCGATTGAAGCAGCAGGCAGGTAAGCCATCAGCAAAACCACAAACAGTCGCAGATGCTTCATCAGATCTAGAGATCCAGTAATTCGTCCATCAATGCTGCGGTCTTGTCGGCTCCGCCATCATTCCCTTCTCTTGTAACCCATCCAGAAAAGCTAATCTTCGCCAACTCTTCACGAACCTTATCCCACTCCACATCACCCTGACCAAGCGGGCAGAATTTTTTATTGGGTCCACCCCAATCCTTCACGTCCAACTTTACGTTGCGTTTACCGAGAATGCGAATCCACTCATGACTAGGCGCAAACTTCTGCATGTTTCCAATGTCATAATAGGCCTGCACCCAAGGATTGTTGATTTCATCCAAGTAATCACGGAATTGCTCTGGCTTTTCACAGAAACCATTCCAAACCGTCTCAATTAGTACATGTATACCCAATTTGCTCGCTAGTGGAATGACTTTACGAATTTCAGTAATAGAACGTTCCCAAACATGTTCGTGTGTCTCGTTCGGCCCTCGCACTGCACCAGGCACCAATAGAACCGATGAGCCGCCAACGTCCTTCGATTCGCGAATGGCTGCCTCCAGTCCTGTGCGGCCTTCGTCGCGCACCGCTTTGTCGGGCGAAGAGAGCCTCTTATTCCAGTGCTTGTTGTAAACCACCCCGTGCATTGGAAGACCGACCTCTTCGCATGCTTTACGCAATCCACCTACATCCATACCAGGAGCCGAACCCTCGATGCCATCAAACCCCAAGGCCTTTAGCTCTTGCATGCGCTTAACATTCGGTCGACCACCAAATTTTGTAGATTTGAATATGAGCCCCTTGTTTGCGCGCTCGCGCTTTTTGTCAGCAGCTTGAATGGTGGAAGTTACGGCCACTGCTGCTGCAGTACCTGTAGTTTGGATAAATGTGCGTCGATTCATGGTAATACCTTTATTGGTTTGGGAACACAGAAAGCCTAGGAGGGGGATGGAGTTTGATCAAGTCTGGAGGTTTTGCTCGACCAAACACGTGGGATTCGGGACGCTTTTGCCGCTACCTATTCATTATGAACCCAAAAAACATTTTCCTGCTGATTCCATTTCTGTGCGCTCTCTCCATAGCCAAAGCTCAAGATCCAGAAACTATCCGATTTGCCAAGATTATAAGTGACAACATGGTTCTCCAACAACAGAAACCCATCACCCTCTGGGGTTGGGCCAAGCCAAGGGCTACCGTAAAGATTACCCTGACTCAAGATACCTCCTTAGGGCAAGCCGCAGCTAATAAACTGGGTAAAGCTCAAAATACTGAAAGAGCTGAAGAGGAATATTCAGTTCGAATAAAGTATGTGGAAAAAAATCCTCCAAGGCTCGAAACCAAGACGCTGGAGACCAAGGCCCTTGAGGACGGTCATTGGAGTGTGGAATTTCCACCGGCCAAAGCCAGTTTTCAACCCACCTGGATCATTGCCCAATCAGGCGAACAAATGGCTCTCGCACAAAATGTGCTCATCGGAGAAATCTGGATCTGCGCGGGCCAAAGCAACATGGGTTGGGGAAATTTCAACCGCAAGGATCGCGAGACCGCCTCAGCTGATTTCCCGGGTCTCCGCTACATTGCCTGGGAGGATTCCTGGTATAAGCCGCTGCCTGATATCCGTAAAAATGTCAACTGGCAGGAATGCTCCCCGCAAAGTGCCCAACGCTTTTCGGCCGTACCCTATCTTTACGGCACGTTCCTGCATCGCTACCTTAAAGTGCCCGTTGGCATTATCAATGTAGCGCGCGGCGGAACACTGGGCCAAACCTGGTGTCTTCGCAAAGAACTTGATACCATCGACAATAAACTCATGAAAACCGTGCTCGCTGAACACGATGCACAAACGGCCATCTGGGATGACCCCAAGCAGGTTGCTGCCCTGATGGATAAATGGGGAAAATCCTGCGAGGTCGCACGGGAAGCCCATACCCAGAAGATTGCCAAGGCAAAGGCCGAAGGGAAAAAAGAACCGCGCCTTAGACTACCCAAGAAACCCGGCGATGCACGCGCGGGCTGGAGCCCGCCCGCTGGCCTATTCAATGCCACGGTAATGCCCATCCGCCACCTTGGTCTGCGCGGTGTGCTTTATTATCAGGGGGAGAACAACAACTTCATGCGCTGGACGCGCTATGAATCAACCTTTCCAAAGGTACCGATTTCTTTTCGTAAAGCTTTTGGCGATGACTCGCTTCCTTTCGGCTGCATCAGTCAACCCGGGTGGGGAACTTTCGGGATCGACCCCGAAATGGCTACTGTTGCCGAGGGGTATGCCATCATCCGAGATATCCAACGGAGAGCACTAAAGAATGATCCCCATGGAGATATGATTGCCACCTACCCTTCCGGTAATTCGTATATCCATCCAGCCGAAAAGCTCCCCGTAGCCGAATATGCCTCTCTCTGGGCCTTGGCGAGAGTCTACAAAAAAAAGGTTGTCCATCGCGGCAATGTGTTTAGCGAGATGAAAAAGCAGGATGGAAAATTGTTCCTCTTTTTTGATCAGGATCCTGTGGTGTATGAACGCTGGAAACACATCGAGAATAATGCCGCGTGGCAGGTTCTCCCACAACCACGCGAAGGCAAGGCTCCCATTACAGGCTTCATTATCGCTGGCGCCGATCGCCGTTGGTATCCGGCCAAGGCAAGGGAAACGCGATTGGACAAAAAATGGTGCATTGAATTAAGTAGTGATCTAGTCAAGGAACCGGTTGCTGCACGTTACGGCTGGGCCAACTGGCCCACGGGCAATTTGGTGGGACGAGAACGGATCCCGGTGCCCACGTTTCGCACCGACAACTGGCCCTTACCCAAGGGCATGAACTATTCAGACGAAGCGAAGAAAGCCAGTGATGAAAAAATTAAGGTCCTGAGGGAAACCGCCCAACGACAGGCACTGGACCGGAAAATCCGCCAAATACAGATCGACCTACCCGCCCTTGAACGCGATCTACACAA
>CAJWKQ010000020.1 GCA_913041895.1 uncultured Verrucomicrobiales bacterium | reverse complement strand
TAAACCCAAACCTAATCAGCCTGAAACACTCCCCGAGCCGGAGCCTCAACCCGAAGTCACAGCCCAGCCTTCGGGCAATGTAAATTTGGTCATCACCAACTGTGGAGCATCCAGCTATGAAGCCACAAAGGCCGTCCAATCAATCCGCCCGGATTTAGGCACGTTTGATATTTACAATTTATTGCGTGATTTTCCGAAGACCATCGCCGAAAATGTGGAACCAGAGAAAGCCGCAACCTTCAAAAAACAACTGGAGGACGCTGGCTGTACGGTGGAATTGAAGTAGAAGAAAAGAACGCAATGGAAAAGCAGCCAAGCCAGCCCGAACCGCAAGGCGCACCTTTTACAGAGCCCACCCAGTCTATTGTCGGTGATGAATGGGGGGAGAAACTGCTCTACACACGTAACGATGGAAACTATGGAGTTATCTTCTTTGATCCGACTTCAGTTAGGTTCTCAGAAAACCAGGTCATTATCAGCCCTCAGGGAACGAGCGAGCAGTTCTCTCTCCCGCAGGATAAGATTCTGAATCCTGAAATCCTAAGCCAACCAGCCAAAGTCCCTATAGCCCCTATGACGAAGGAGGCAGCTCCTGTACTGGAGCCCGCCGATTTTATTGTTGGAGATATGCTGGGCACCGAACTTCTCTATAGCCGAAAAGATGGGACACGAGGCGTCATCTATTTTGATCCGGACTCTTTAGAAATAACCGATACTCGCGTAATCGTCAGCCCTTACGGCACCGATGAAAGGTATGCGATCCTTAAGGAAAAAATAGTGAATACGGAGGTGCTGAGCCTCCATAAGCCCGATCCAAACGACAATGACCAAGCAGAGCAGTCCGACCACGGAGCTGACGATGAGCCTCCCCCAATTTTGGAACCTGTAGAACTTATTGTTGGTGATAGAAAAGGCCGCGAATTACTTTACACCCGAAGCAATGGCGAAAATGGAGTAATCTATTTTGACCCCGATTCAGTGGAGATAACCGATACTCGTGCAGTCGTCAGCCCTTACGGCACCAGTGAAGAATACGCTATTCTGCTGGAAAAAATTCTTAACCCCTGGGCGCTCACTTCCGAACCTGAAGTTCCCGTAATCCACCCGCCTGAACCGGTTTCCACGGACATTCTTTCAACTCCAGCCGAAGCAACACAATTCGAAACCGGAGTGCGAGTGATCATCGAGGAACTTCCTGCCGATACCTACGAGGCAGCCCAAATTATGCGTTCACTCAAGCCGAATCTTAACCCCTTTGAGCTTCTTGAGGCCCTTAAATTTGAACACGAAACCTTGCTGCAAGGTTACGAGGAACCGATTGCCAAAGATATTAAGAAAGACCTTGAGATGGCCGGCTGCACCGTCAGTCTACAATCAGTTGATGAATCGGGAGCTACATCATCAGTGCTGGCACCAAAGGTGGAAATTAAAACTTCAAGGGACACTGAACCTAATGGACCATGGAAGCCCCGAAGACCACAAGAGCATGAGTTCGACCGCATAAGATACGCAGATGGTAGTGATGCCGATGAAATTAAAAGTTTCATCAAAAAAAATCGGATCGATGTTAGTGCGAGGGATGAGGGTGGGCACCCTCTAATATTTGGTGTTAGGAATCCAGAAATCATGGGGGTATTGATTGATATGGGCGCCGACATTCATGCAATTTACCACGGAAATGTGATGCATCATGCTGCTTCTGGCTTTAGCTCTCCTGAGGTGATGGAAATGCTCATTCAATTCGGGGTGGATTTTGATGCTGAGGATAGTACTGGCCAAACCCCCCTAATTTCCGCAGCTGAACACGGCGAATACGAAATGGCAAAAATTCTAGTTAAACATGGCGCAAACATTCACCATGTACATCCATTGTTTGATCGAACCGCTCTGCAAGCTGCTCAAATGAACCAAAATAAGCATGATAAAAACATTAATCAGGCCGGTTGTGAAAAAATAATTACTCTCTTGCGCGAACACGGCGCAAGTTAGAGCCGATAACTACCTTGTAATTATTCTATCCTTTTCGACAGGGCTCGGTTGTCTACACTGCGCGGCGTGAGTGAGTTTACTGCAGAACTGGTTGGCACATTTCTCCTCATCCTGCTGGGAGGAAGTGTTAATGCAAATGTTAAACTAAAACAAACCACCGGCCACGATTCAGCCTGGATCCTGACTACCGCCGGCTGGGGAGCTTCAGTTTCAATCGCAATTTATGCAGTAGTCAACTTTTCCGGAGCCCATATCAACCCCGCAGTAACACTCGGATTACTCAGTATTGGGGAACTGGAAACAGCAAAGGTGCCCACCTATCTTGCCGGCCAATTCATTGGGGCTATTCTCGGCGCCATTACTGTATGGTTAGCCTTTCTGCCTCACTGGGAGGCAACAAAGGATCAGGCCGCCAAGCTCGGTGTTTTTGCCACAGGACCTGCCATTGATAAACCTGCCGCCAATTTTCTTACTGAAGCCATTGGCACTTTTGCTTTGGTTTTGGGTGTGCTGGCAATTTTTTCTCCGGATGCTCTGACGCCGGTACAGGAAAATCTGGGAGGCGAGCAAGGAGCCGAGTCCATTCAACAGGAATGGGCTTTTGGATTAAAACCCCTGCTCGTAGGTTTGCTGGTATTTGTCATTGGCATGGGACTGGGTGGCCCAACCGGATACGCGATTAATCCTGCACGCGATCTTGGGCCCCGAATTGCCCATGCGATTTTACCGATAGCTGGCAAGGGTGATTCCAATTGGCAGTACGCCTGGATACCCGTACTGGGACCAATTACCGGCGGCATACTGGGCGCGTTGGTTTACAAATGGCTCTGGATGTCGCAATCTGGAGTCACTCCATGAAGTACATCCTCGCACTCGATCAAGGCACCACTAGTTCACGTTCGATTATTTTCGATCGCGCTGGACGAATAAAGGCTGTCGCACAAAAAGAGTTCCCTCAAATTTTCCCTAAACCCGGCTGGGTCGAACACAACCCTGAAGCTATCTGGAAAACTCAACTTGCCACCGCCAAGACAGCGTTAAAGAAAGCGGGTTTGACCGCCGATAAAATTGCCGCCATCGGGATCACCAACCAACGCGAAACAACCCTCATGTGGAACCGGGAAACCGGAAAACCAATTCATAACGCAATCGTCTGGCAAGACCGCAGAACCGCAAAGGATTGTGACCGGCTTAAGTCTAATGGCAAAGCACCTCTAATTCGTCGTAAGACCGGCCTTGTGATAGACGCCTATTTCTCAGCCACCAAAATCGCATGGTTATTGAAACATGTAAAGGGAGCTAGAGCCCTTGCTCGTCAGGGCAAGCTGGCCTTTGGAACCATCGATAGTTGGTTAATATGGAAACTCACAGCAGGCAATAAGCATGTCACCGATGCGAGTAATGCTTCACGCACGATGCTCTATAATTTACGTATGGACGACTGGGATCCAGAGCTATTAAAAGTTTTCAAGATCCCCCGTAGTCTACTCCCTGAAATTTGTGAATCCAGCGAAGTGGTCGGCGAAACCAAAATGCTGGGTAAAACAATTCCCATTGCCGGCATCGCAGGCGATCAGCAAGCCGCTCTTTTTGGACAGTGCTGCACCAGCCCCGGCATGGTAAAAAACACTTATGGCACCGGCTGCTTCATGCTGATGAATACCGGCAACAAACCAATTACCTCCAAAAACAATCTACTCAGCACTGTGGCCTGGTGCATAAATGGACGAACGGAGTTTGCCTTGGAAGGCAGCATCTTCATTGCTGGAGCGGTGACTCAATGGTTGCGTGATGGATTAAAATTTTTTAATAGTGCAGCAGAAATTGAAAAGCTTGCCGCAAGCGTGAAAGATAATGGCGGCGTCTATCTCGTCCCTGCCTTTGCTGGATTGGGAGCCCCACATTGGGATCAGCATGCCCGAGGCGCCCTCTGCGGTCTCACTCGGGGAGCCACCAAGGCGCATATTGCCCGAGCCGCACTGGAAGGCATCGCATATCAGGTCCGTGATGTGTTGGGTGCCATGGAAGCGGACGCAAAGATCCGCCTCAAGGAATTACGGGTGGATGGCGGTGCCAGTGCCAACAACCTATTGATGCAGTTCCAAAGTGATTTATTGAATGTCCCCATCTCGAGACCGAAGGTGACGGAAACCACCGCGCTGGGTGCAGCTTATCTGGCCGGATTAGCGGTAGGTTACTGGAAATCAAAGACCGATATCTCTAAACAGTGGCAAGAAAACCGTAGTTTTTCACCCCAGATGAATGCCTCGGCACGTCGTAAGCTCATTGGTGAATGGAACAAGGCCCTCAGTAGAGCAAAAGATTGGGAAGATTAAGCAATATCCTCAACAAGGATTGACATACTACATCCCTTCAGGCATCCCATCGCCACCGATTTAACCTTAATAGAAAGAGAAACCATGTCAGACGAATTCGATTACGAAACTTATGATGATCTGTCCTCACTATGTGTAGGGCATGAAGTTCCAGAATTTAAAATGGAAACCTATGAGCCATCCACTGGCTCCTTTGGTGAAATAGATCTGGGTGAACTCAAAAAAGCAGGCAAATGGACGATTCTGGTGTTTTATCCCGCAGACTTTACTTTCGTCTGCCCAACCGAATTGGCCGATTTGGCTGATCAGGATGCAAAGCTCACCGAATTGGGAGCCAAAGTAATTGGTGTATCCACTGACACAAAATTTTCTCATCTGGCTTGGTGTCAATCAGAGAAACTCATGGAGAATGTAAAATACACCTTGGCAGCAGATACAAACGGTGTGGTTTCCAGTATGTTCGGCGTTTACGATGACGCGACAGGCCTCTCTCTTCGCGGCACTTTCATTATCAGCCCAGAAGGCAAGCTGGTGAGTGCCACGGTGAACTTCTATAACGTAGGCCGCAACATGGAGGAACTAACCCGAGTTATTGAGGCAAACGTACACTGTGCAGCTAACCCTGCAGAAGCTTGTCCAGCCAAGTGGAAACCGGGCGAAAAAACCCTGACTCCCAATGAAGGCATGGTAGGCAATGTCTATGAAGCTCTAAACGGATAAAAGAAATTATCCATGTTTGAACGGCGCGGAAACGCGCCGTTTTTTTATTAAAAACTATATGGAAAAATCCATGTATTCGGGCTTGTAATGCTGAGCGGGCGAATGAAGCATGCCTGCAGCAACCGTTGCGTTGGTTCCCTGTTCCACCAACACAAAGGAACCAGTTAGACGGTTGGTTGTGTAGCCATCATATGCAATCGGCTTGGATGTTCGTAAACGGATTTCACCAATATCATTCATATTCAGTTCTTGAGGAGTTAACTCTGGCTCGTAAGTCTCTATATCAATCTTGCTCTCAATTTTACTGACCATTGCTTGAATGAGTTGGGCTCCGTGTTTCAGGTGGTACTTTTTCCCGGAAGTTAATGGGCGCGCATTCATCCAGCAAATACGAGCCGAAAGATCAGAGTCATGACCAGGCAAGGGTTCGAGAGCCACAAGGCAGTCTCCTCGACTAATATCCAAATCATCTTCTAAACGAATTGTTACTGATTGAGGGCAAAACGCTTCCTCAATCGATCCGTCATAGGTCCAGATTTCCTTCACGTAACTCTTTTGTCCACTGGGGAGAGCTAGAATCTCCTGACCAACCTTAACAATACCCCCTGCAATTTGACCGGATAAACCACGAAAATCGTGCAGCGACTTATCCGTGGGATTATTTGGCCGATTCACCCATTGGACGGGAAAACGAAAGCCATTGAGATTCCAGTCACTGGCAATGTGAACAGATTCCAAATGCCCTAGTAGAGTGGGCCCCTCATACCAGGGGGTCTTGTCAGAGAAAGTTACAACATTGTCACCCTCAAGAGCACTAATGGGAACAAACTTTACATCCTTAAATAGATCCAACTTTGGCAGGAACGATTCAATTCCTTCACGAATTTCACGAAAGCGTGCTTCACTCCAATCCACCAGATCCATCTTATTTACTGCAAAAATAATATGAGGAATACCCAGTAGTGCAGAAACATAGCTGTGTCGGCGTGTCTGTTCAATCACGCCATTACGCGCGTCAACCAGAACAATGGACAAATTAGCCGTACTGGCTCCAGTAACCATGTTGCGAGTGTACTCAACGTGACCCGGCGTATCTGCAACAATGAACTTTCTCCTTGGAGTGGCCACAAATCTATAAGCCACATCTATGGTAATACCCTGCTCACGCTCAGCTCGCAGCCCGTCAGTGAGATTAGCGAGGTTAACCTGACCCCCTCCAGTGATATCAGCTGATCGTTCAAGGGCTTCCATCTGATCCTCCATGATGGATTTGGAATCATACAATAACCTTCCAATTAACGTACTCTTACCATCATCTACCGACCCACATGTGTTGAACCGCAGCAGCTCGACTGGATGTTGTGTCTTACTCATCCTAAAAATATCCTGCTTTCTTACGGTCTTCCATTGCAGCCTCACTTGCCTTGTCATCGGCACGACTACCCCGTTCTGTTACGCGAGCTGCAGCCACCTCAGCAATAATATCCTCAATACTCTCAGCCGGGCTCTCAATCATACCCGTGGAAATCATGTCCGCAATCGTCCGCACACGGCAGATCATTTTTTGTCGCTGCTCATTCTCTGAAGGACGCGCTCCTTCATAAGGATCAGCCTTATCTCTAGAATCGTGTGGAGGCGGCACAGGCAACCATTGATCCGCTCGGCGAAAACATTCACGCTCATGACTAAAGTAAATACTTGGCACTTCCAGCTCCTCTTTCTTGATATATTCCCACACATCCATTTCCGTCCAGTTAGAGAGTGGAAATACGCGCATATTTTCACCGGGATTCAGGCGGGCATTGTAGAGGTTCCATATTTCAGGGCGTTGATTCTTTGGGTCCCACTGACCAAACGCATCTCGAAAACTGAAAAAGCGCTCCTTTGCACGCGCCTTCTCTTCATCCCGTCGCGCCCCCCCAATGCAACAGTCAAATTGGAATTCTTCAATCGCACCGAGCAACACGGGAATCTGCAATTGGTTACGACTTACCTGACCTGGTGTAGGGGTAGCGAGTCCTTTTTCAAATGCATCATCCACTGTGCGCACAATCAGTTTCGCTCCTAATTCCTCTGCACGCTGATCACGGAACTTAATTAGCTCAGGAAATTCGTGTCCTGTTTCCACATTAAGAAAAGGCAACGGAATTTCTGAAGGCCTAAATGCCTTCTCAGCTAAACGGAGAATACATATGGAATCCTTACCTCCAGAAAACAAAATTGCGGGTCGCTCAAACTCGGCTGCAACCTCACGTAAAACATGAATGGCCTCGGTCTCCAGATAAGCCAAATGATCCAGCTGATAATTACCCATTGTTTTCCATCGCCTTTCCGCCCCAAGAAGCATGCAGACCACACTCACGCTTCTCATCAGCCTTTGCAGGATCAAAGTAATCCCACTCATTGGGCAGATCATGTTCAGCGAGATACGCCTCCATCTGCTCGTCACTCCAATAAAACACCGGACTGACCTTGAGCGAATTGAAATTACTGTCAGGGCTCACGATATCCAACTCCGCGCGATTCGGGTTCTGCACCTTACGTAATGCCGTAATCCATACTCTAGGCGAAAGCTCGTGCATGCCACGCTGGAACGGCTCCAATTTCATGACCGCGCTGAATGCCTGAATCGACTTCTCGTTTTCCTCGGTTAATTCCGGCACCCCACCATGCACTGCATCGTAATGTGCGGATGTCAACTTCGGAACAAACGCCCGAATGTTCAGCCCCAACTTCGTCTTTAACTCCTCCGCATGTTTATAGGTCGCCTCACGGTTATAGCCATGGTCTACCCACAACACCGGAATGTCTGGTTGGAACTTCGTGACAAGGTGCAAAATCACCGCCTCATACGGGCGAAAATTTGTCGAGACAATAGCCTGACCATCGGCCTGGCCAATTGCCCACTCCATCACCTCAAGTGGCGATTTGTCACGCAAAGACTCATTAACCTGATCAATTTCCTCTGAAGTCATTTTCAGTTTCAGCTGGACTAGGTTGCATTCTGTTCAGGCCACAAGACTCGAGTACAATAATCACCAAAGCGCTCATCACCCTCACGCTCGGATTTAAATCGAGAAAAGAGACCCCCAAGCTTTTCAGGGAATTCTTCCACCTTCACATTTTGATCATACAACCACGCCAAACGAGTACCCTCCTCATTGCCTCCGAGATACACGGCGTATTTTTTTGGTGAACGACCCACAAATCCAAGCTCTGCCATGTAAGGGCGGGCACAGCCGTTGGGACACCCTGTCATGCGCAAAATGATGCGCTCATCTCCAAGACCGTTCTCATCGAGTAAGTTCTCCACAGCCCCAAGCAAATCCGGCAAATAGCGTTCGCTTTCAGCAAGGGACAACCCACACGTTGGCAGAGCGGGGCAAGCCATTGATCCCAACTGAACTTCGCTCACACCCTGCTTTTGGGAAGTATCCACTCCATGCTCGGCGAAAACACCATCAATGGCTGCCCTTTGATCCGGCGTAATATTCGTGAGCACGATATTTTGAGCTGCGGTAAGCCTCACCTCAATGCGATATTCAGTGACAATTTTACGGAGTGCACTCTTTAACCTTACTTGATCGGTATCCTTTACTCGGCCAGACAATACGTGGAGGCCAAGAAAAAGATTGCCATCGTATTGCTCATGCCAACCATGAACATCACCTTGCTTTGTGAACTCGAAAGGACGGGGGTTTTCGAGAGTAGAGCCCGCACGCTCATTAACCTGTTGGCGAAACCATTCAACACCCTGCTCGGCAATCACATACTTTAATCTAGCATGTTTACGATCGGTACGATCGCCAAAGTCACGATGCACTGTAAGAACTGCCTTAGAAACCTCTATTAGATTCTCTGGCTTAAAAAAGCCCACCACATCGGCCACTCGAGGATAGGTGTTCTCATTGTTGTGATTCATACCCATGCCTCCTCCGGCAGTTAGATTATACCCAATGAGTTTGCCATTCTTTTCAATAGCCACAAAACCCATACAATTGGCTAAAACATCCACATCGTTTAGAGGTGGAATAACAAAAGCCACTTTAAATTTTCGGGGTAAATAGGTTTTACCATACAAAGGATCCTCGTGATCATCCTGCTCAAGTTTAAGCGGCTGCCCTTCCACCCATATCTGGTGGTACGCCTTGGTTGTAGGCAAAAGAGCTTCACTGACACTCTTGGCATCTTGATAAACCTGATGAGTCAGGTGACTGGTTGAAGGTGTGGGTGGTGCAAGCACGTTTCGATTGACATCACCGCATGCTGCCAGCGTATCAGAAAGAGCATCATTGATGCCTTTCATTAATGAGCCTAAACCGCTCTTGACTACGCCATGAAATTGAAAACTCTGTCGCGTGGTTACGCGCAAGGTTTTGTTACCATATTCCTCGCTCAAACGATCGTACGTCAGATACACATCTGGGGAAACAACACCGCCTGGAATGCGACCCCGGATCATGAACATGTACTTTTTCCCTTGTTTTCGAAGATCCCGATCGTCCTGCTGATAGATACCATGAAACTTCAGGAACTGTTGATCATCCGCATCAAACATATCAACTTCTGGATCATGCAGCGTCACTCCAATATTTCCAACCAAGGATGGATTCTCCGCCTTAATGACCTCATTTTTGGTCAGTTTTGCTAATGGTTCAGACATTTTTTATTATGTTTATTAAAAAAATAATAATGATAATGTTAATACAAGTTAAGTGTACGGTCAAGAGGTTGTTAACAACATAATCACCGAAACAACAGGAAAATCGGTATGACAAATCTACGGGTCTGAGTGAGTAGATCCACCATTACGCTGGGTCATAAAAAAGTAACCCGTCCCCAATATTAAAATCCCGAAAAAGATCCCCGCAATTAGAGGGTTATACCAATTCATTGCGACGATACTAACGTATGCAATCAACAGTGCCAGTGCTGGGAATACTGGATAACAAACCGCCCGAAAAGGTCGCTTCAAATCAGGCTCTTTTTTACGAAGAGCAAAAAGTGAATACATGGAGATAACATATAACGTAACCGCTCCAAAAGCAGCCAGGGTAATAATTTCACCCGTACGACCCGAGAGAATGGCCATAATTCCGATAACCATATTCACCAGCAAAGCGACAATAGGAGTCTGAGTTCTGGAATTAACCGATCCTAAAGGAGATGGTAAAAATCCAGATCGACCCATTTCCATCATCGCCCGACCGGCAACAAGAATAATCCCATGAAAACTAGCGATTAAACCCAGTAATCCTACACCAATGAGTAACGTGTATAAAAAATGTTCCTTACCCACCACCTTGGCCAAAGCCAATGGAAGGGGTGCATCACTGGTCTTGAACGTCCCAGGCTCATCGCCAAGCATATATGTTCCTGGCTCAGTTCCAGGCAAATAAACGATAGCCTCCCAACCCCCGACCCCGGTAGAGGTAAAAAAGACCGCCAAGGCCAGTACCACCAAAGTAAAGATGGCAGAACCAAAACCACGAGCAACCGTCTTTTGCGGATCACGTGCTTCCTCTGCAACATTGGCTACACCTTCAATAGCCAAGTAAAACCAAATCGCAAATGGAAGACACTTAAATACACCGCCCCATCCGTTGGGTAACGGGTTATGATTAAAATTGGCCAACTCAAAGGAGGGAGCAGCAACCCCAATGAAGATAAGTAGCTCAGTTACTGCCAACACTGTTATGACCAGCTCGAATATTGCTGCTTGCTTTACCCCCCAAATATTTAATCCGGTAAAAATTAAAAATGCAGCAATACCGACCACTCTCGGATCCACCTCAAAACGCATCCCTACATAAGCACCAATGGCCATAGCTATGGCGGGTGGAGCAAAGACGAATTCCACTACCTGCACCAAGCCTGCTTGAAACCCCCAGAAAGGCCCCAAAGCCCGTTTAGCATAAACAAACACCCCTCCAGCTTTAGGCATTGCACAGGCCAACTCGGCATAACTAAGGGTAAAAGCCACATACATTAACGTAATAATGAGGGTGGCAACTAGCATCCCCCAAGTGCCCCCCAATGGCAGCCCGAGGTTCCATCCAAAATATTCACCGCTAATAACATACCCCACACCCAACCCCCAAAGCATCACCGGCCCAAGTGTTCTCCTGAGTTTTCCAGATTTCTCTTGTGTAGAATCTGTCATTAGGAAGCAAAAGGTGTAGCCGCCTTCCATTAGTTTTGCAATCATCGCTCCTCCCAAATGTCTAAAGTGCACACCATCAATCCCTTTACCGGCGAAATCATTCAGGAATGGGAACAGATGAGCTTATCTTTAATGACGACGGCCACAATCAAGGCACGATCAGCCTTCACCAAATGGAGACAAGTTTCCGTAGCAGAACGCGTTGAGAAAATACGATCGGCTCTCGACTACTTTGAAGACAATCGTGAAATAATTGCTAAAGACATAACATCTGAAATGGGTCGACCCCTTATGCAATCTCGAGGAGAGATTGATGGCCTACTGGAGCGGTTTAATTATCTGTGTGACATCGCACCAGAAGTTCTGAATCCTGACTCTGTAGAACAAAAAGAAAATTTTCACCGGGAAATTATGCATGAACCTCATGGGGTCGTGTTCATTATTGCTGCTTGGAATTACCCACTCCTGATCGCTGCCAGCGGTATTGCCGCAGCCTTACTCGCCGGAAACACAGTTCTACTAAAACATTCCACACGCACACTCTCTATAGGTGAACATTTTGAAAAAGCGTTTGGGTCTGATGGTTTGGTTCAACATACAGTGATGAGCCATGAGGCTACCGCAAAACTTATAGAGAATGGAGACATCAACCACGTTGTGTTTACAGGCTCCGTCGCGGCAGGAGAAAAAATTTATGGTAGCACGGCGAAACGCTACTTCGATTGCAACTTGGAACTGGGAGGCAAGGACGGAGCCTATGTAGCACCCGACGCAGACATTGCCGAATCAGCATCCCTTCTAGTCGATGGAGCAATGTACAATTCTGGCCAATGCTGCTGCGGCATTGAACGCGTTTACGTTCATGAACAAGTTTATGACGATTTCCTCGAAACGTGCAGACCATTGATTGAATCCTATATTCTTGGAGACCCTCTGGATCCATACACAACACAAGGCCCATTGGCCGATGCCGCATCTGCAAATAAGATGGAGTCACAATTAAATGAGGCAGTAGCTACAGGTGCTAAGATTATTGCAGGAGGAAAAAGCCGCCAAATCGAACAGGGAACATTTTTTGAGCCGACACTAATAATCGTCACTCGCAACAATCTCTCTATCATGCAGGAGGAGAATTTTGGGCCCCTACTTCCGGTCATGAAGGTGAGGGGCGACACTGAAGCGATAGATTATATTAATAATTCACAATTTGGCCTGACTTCGGTCATTTGCACCAACAACCGGACCCGAGCTAAGTCTTTTGCGGAAAAAGTGGAAACGGGTACCGTTTTCATGAACCGCTGTGATTACCTTGATCCGGCTCTCCCATGGACTGGCGTGAAAGCCAGCGGCAAAGGCTCCTCACTTTCGCGCTATGGTTTGCTCGCCATGACCCGCCCCAAGGCGATACATTTCCGAACCCAATTCTAAATATGAGCACTTCCAAAATTTCTGCTGATGAACTCATCAAAAGGTATCGAGATAAAAACGTGTCGCGAGTAAAACTTGCCTTTGCCGATCTGGACGGCGTACACCGCGGTAAATATATTTCACTGGATAAATTTGCCTCCATAGCTGCGGGCACATCTGGCTTTTGTGACTGTGTGCTGGGTTGGGATGTCAATGACCAGCTCTACGATAATGCTTCTTTTACTGGATGGCATACGGCTTTTCCTGATGCCAAGTACTGCGTTGATCTAACTACAGAACGAAGCCTGCCTGATGAGGACAACTGCCCGCTCTTTATCGTGGAATTTGTGGGAGAAGAAAATGGATTGCACCCGATATGTCCACGAAACCTACTTCGACGTATACTCCAGAAAGCCGATACAATGGGTTTCTCAGCTCACATGGCATTTGAATATGAATTTTTTATTTTCGATGAAACACCCCAGACGTTACGGGAGAAAAACTATCAAAACCTTACTCCCTTAAGCCCAGGAAATTTCGGCTACTCAGTACTGCGCAACTCAAGCCTTTCAGATCTATTCCATGAGTTTATGGATTATTGCGAGGCAATGGATTTCCCATTGGAAGGTCTTCATTGCGAAACCGGACCGGGAGTGTGGGAAGCTGCCATCACTGTCGATAACGCCCTAAAGGCAACGGATAAGGCGGCTCTCTTTAAAACATTCTCCAAAACTTTTTTTAATAAACGCGGTTTGGTAGCCACTTTCATGGCAAAATGGTCAATGGATTATCCCGGCCAAAGCGGCCACATCCATCAATCCCTAACTAATGGAGAAGGCAAAGGGCTATTCCATGATACAAGCAACCCTCATGAAATGAGTACGCTTATGCGCCAGTATGTAGCTGGCCAACAAAAATATCTAAAACCATTTCTCAGTTTATGCGCACCGACAATCAATAGCTACACACGTCTGGTAAAAGGCGCTTGGGCACCAACTGCAGCGGCTTGGGGCGTAGACAACCGCACCACTGCACTTAGAGTTATTACCGGCACTGAAAAATCGCAACGTGTGGAATTTCGTATTGGACCGGCTGACGCCAATCCATACCTGATAGCGGCGGCGAGTCTGGGTGCCGGATTATTGGGTATTCAGGAAGAACTAGATCCTGGAGAGCCCTTGGAGGGCAATGCATACGAACAGGAATCCGAACTCCCCCCCGAACGCCAATTAGCATCCAATCTTCGAGATGCAATTCGCGACCTTGAAGGATCAGCTGAAGCCAAAGCACTATTTGGAGATGAATTTGTAAATCACTACATCGCTACGCGAGATTGGGAGGTACGTGAGCACGAACGTCATGTCACTGACTGGCAAATGCAACGCTACTTTGAGATCATATAATTCTGTGATGAATCAATTTAGTTTCCCGACAACCATCCTCCACGGACAGGGAGCGATGAAAGAACTCGCCGAGCGCATTACTGAAAAAAACATTTTGGTTGTCACTGATCCTGGCCTAGTTAAGGCAGGAGTAGTGGAACAGGCCCTGGACACCCTGAAGGGTAGTAATACTGAATTTTCAATATTTGATGGCGTTCACCCCAACCCAATTGAGGAAGATGTTGAGAAAGGATCTGATTTTTATCATGAGAAAGACTGTGATGGAATAATGGCTATTGGCGGGGGAAGCGCAATGGACGTAGCAAAGACCATACGTTTTTTTAACAATCACTCCGCACCTTTGGCTCAGTATTCAGTTCTTGAAAACGGTGGAACCAAGATCGCAGACACACTACCAAAAATGTATGCAGTGCCTACTACGGCAGGAACCGGAAGTGAGGTCGGCCGAGGCGCTGTCATCACCATGCGCGACACCGGCCGCAAAACCCTGTTTGTGGCACCTCCCCTCATGCCCTCCATTGCCGTTCTTGAGCCAACACTTACCGTTGGATTACCTCCGCATCTCACGGCAGCCACAGGAATTGATGCTTTCACACACTGCCTCGAATCCTACTTCGCCCCTGTCTACCACCCAATGGCTGATGGAGTTGCGCTGGAAGGTATCCGTCTCTGCCTAAATCATCTCAATAGCGCAGTCAACAATGGCAGCAACCTTGAGGCGCGCGCCCAAATGCAAATGGCCGCAAGTATGGGTGCAGTTGCATTTCAAAAAGATTTAGGCATGGTTCATTCACTGGCCCACCCACTTTCAGCACGACACGGCACTCATCATGGTTTGGCTAATGCGCTGATGCTTCCTGATTCCATGGCCTTTATTGAGAGAGCCGACTTGGATGAGAAACAAAAGCACCGCATAAAGATTGTTCGCTCACTGTTCAACGAAGCGGGCCGATCTGGAGAATCTCTAGCCAATGAAACCCGCACATGGTTTCAGGAGCTCGGAATCAAATTCGGCCTGCAGCATCACAATATCCCCGCAGAAGATTTGGATAACCTTTCTAAAGAAGCTTTTGCCGATCCTTGCCATGCAACGAACATTATTCCTGTGACGCAAGATGATCTTGCAGGAGTCTACAAACAAGCCCTGTGAAAATCGGCCTGCTTGCATGCGACTTTGTAAACCCAGAGTTTCTGGATATCAGCGGAAATCTCCAGGAAATGTTTGCCCAACTATTTGAACAAATAAAAATTAAAGCCGATTGGAGATTTTACCAACTCTGGAACAAAGATCTTCCTTTATCAACTTCTGAGTGTGATGCATGGCTTATCAGCGGATCAAGAACCTCAGTCTATGAGGATAAAGAGTGGATTAAACACCTTATCGAATTTGTTGCGACTCTTCATGAGGAAAAAAGAAAAACCTTAGGCATCTGTTTTGGCCATCAGATTATTGCTCAAGCCCTTGGTGGTGAGGTTCGACGTTCCGATCGCGGATGGGGTATTGGAATAAAAGAAATCGATATCATCAAAAAAGAACCATGGATGAATCCTCCGCTGAAAAAGATACGCATGCTTTTCACCCATCAAGACCAAGTGGATAAATTACCCCCCCATGCTCGCCTCCTAGGTTCGGCAGACCATTGCCCGCACGCTATTTTTGCCGTAGGCAGCCATATGCTCGCCCTACAATCCCATCCTGAATATTCGAGGGCATACTTGCGAGCTCTAATTCAATCGCGCGAGGCAATTATTGACCAACCCACTTTTAAGGCAGGGCTCGAAAGCCTCGAAATAGAACCTCACCGAACAGAACCTGCAGCTTGGTTGCGAAATTTTCTTACGAGTTGAATAATCAGAAAGCCCGGGTAAGATTTCTTTCATGTTCCATCTTGTACTGACTCTAACTATTACTGCTGTCACTCTTCAGGCAGCAGATAAAATCGAATGGACACCCCTTTTTGATGGTAAAAGCATCAAGGGCTGGGAACCCCGTGCAAAAGTTGAATCCTTTAAAGCGGTTAATGGAGAGTTACATCTTACTTCAAATGTGAATGTGTGGGTCGTTAGCGATTTACAGCTCGGCGACTTTGTTGCGGAACTGGAGGTAAAAATTCCACAGGAAAATACTGGGTTCAATTCCGGTCTGGGTTTTCGACTCATTGGTGATAAGGGTAAGCCCAAAGGTTACCAATGCGAAATTGACCGCAGCAAACCCGGTGGTGTTTACGGAATCGGCATGGGCGGATGGTTATACCCAAAAGGTAAAGAGCAAACCGAATCATACAACAAAAAGGCTAAGAACCTCTTTAAGCCTAAAGAATGGAATCATTTCAAAGTAGAAGCCAAAGGCCCTCACATTCGCACCTGGCTCAATAATAAACTCATTGCTGAAATCGAGCACAAACAATCACTTAAAGGTCGTTTTGGCATTCAGCATCACGGTAAAGGAGGAACTGCAAAATTCCGTAATCTGCGTGTAAGGGAATTGAATTAGCCTGAATAACCAGTCTCGCATTTTCCTCTAAAGATTCTATACTGCCTCTGAGATGTATCGCCTTTTTACAGCATTGGTTATGATCACCAGCGCGGCTTGGGCGGCTGATCCGTCTGAGTTTGAATTTTTTGAGAAAAAAATTCGGCCCGTATTGGTAAGCGAATGCTACAAGTGCCATAGCAAAGAGGAAAAGGTGAAAGGTGAGTTGAGGCTCGACTGGAAGGGCGGATGGCAAAAGGGGGGTGAATCTGGAGTGACCATCATTCCGGGTCGTGTTGGAAAAAGCCTGCTCATTCAGGCAATCCGTCATGCCGATGCAGATTTAAAAATGCCTCCCAAAAAGAAACTTACTCCTGAACAAATTGCTGATTTTGAAAAATGGGTAGCCATGGGCGCTCCGGATCCCCGCACCAATAGTGAAGCAACCGCAGAAGAAAAGAAATTGGACTTGGAAGCGGCAAGGCAATTCTGGGCCTTTCAACCTGTAAAAAAACACTCAAGACCCATCCTAAAAAATAAGAGCTGGGCTCTGACAGATATTGACCGTTTTATTCTCTCAGAGCTTGAGAAAAAAGGACTTAACCCTATTGAAGACACAGATCACCTAACACTCTTACGCCGTCTTTATTTTGACCTCATTGGCCTTCCCCCTACACTCGATCAAATGACGGCCTTTGTAGAAGCTGCACAAACGAACAAGAACAATGCTGTAGTGAAAGTTGTCGATGAACTTTTAGCCAGCCCACATTTCGGGGAACGGTGGGGTCGGCACTGGCTGGATGTGGTGCGCTTTTCAGAATCTACCGGTGGCGGACGCACACTTCTCATGAAGGAAGCGTGGCGTTATCGCGATTATGTCATTAACGCCTTTAACGCAGATAAACCCTATACCGAATTTATCCGTGAACAAATTGCAGGTGACCTTATTGGTGGCGGTACTTTGGAAGAACAAAGAGAACGACTCACAGCCACTGCCTTTCTTCTACTTGGACCAACTAATTATGAATTACAGGACAAAACCGTTCTGGAGATGGACATTGTAGACGAACAAATGGACACCATGGGTAAAGCCTTCATGGCCTTGACAATTGGGTGCGCCCGTTGTCATGACCACAAATTTGATCCGATCCGGACTGAAGATTACTACGGAATGGCGGGTATCTTTAAGAGCACTAAATCCGTTATTCATAGTAATGTATCCACCTGGAATAAACGTACACTACCTATATCTCCTGAAGATGAAAAAACCGCAAAGCAACAGGCGGTTCAAATCGCGGATCTAAAAAAAGAAATAAACAAGCTAAAGAAAAAAACGGGTTCTGCACCTAGTAAATTACCCAGCGTACAAGCCACAGATTTACCGGGTATTGTGGTAGACAATCCGGATGCAAAAATAATCGGTCAATGGGCTAAATCCAATAATGTAAAAAACCACGTGGGATCTGAATACCTCTATAATAGCGGACCAAACAGTAAAGTGGTTTACCCTGTGAAATTCACCAAGGGCGGCAAATACGAGGTGCGCATTTCTTTTGCACACCATCCAAACCGTTCCACTAAAACGCTCGTAACGGTGCGCCACAACGACGGGGAAAATGCCTTTCGTATCAACCAAAAAAAGGAGCCCGCGGTGGATGGCTATTTTCAATCGCTGGGGTTCTTTGAATTTCAATCCGGCCAATGGGATGCGGTGGAAATTTCAACAATGGGTAACAATGGAGCGGTAATCGCTGATGCCGTACAGTTTCTCCTCGAAGGACCACCAGTGGTGGCAATAAAAGAGCCCCAGCCCAAAAAGAAACCTGCGAAATCAAATCTTTCTGACGACAAATCCAAACTGGCAGAATTAGAAAAGGACCTAAAAACACTGGAGAACAAGAGAGTAAAACAACCTCAAATAATTGCCGCATCTGAAATAGATAATCCTGGAGATATACAAATTGCCATCCGCGGCAATGTTCACAATGCAGGCCCAAAGACCCCCCGTCGATTTATTGAAGTACTTAACCAAGGCCCAATCCCCAAGATCAAATCGAAATCCAGCGGACGGATGGAATTGGCCAACTGGATGGCCAGCACCGAACACCCTTTAACTGCACGGGTTTTTTCCAATCGGGTATGGCATCATCTCTTCGGAAAAGGATTGGTTGCTAGCGTAGACAATTTTGGGCATATGGGCCAACTGCCTACCAATCAGGCTTTACTGGATCATCTGGCTACGCGTTTTACCGAACAAGGCTGGTCAGTCAAAAAATTGATCCGGGAAATTGTACTCTCAAGAACCTATCAGCTCAGTTCTAATTCAGGTGAACAAACCCAAGTGGATTTGGAAAACAAACTACACTGGCGACAGAATCGCCGAAGGCTGCAGGCAGAAACCATCCGTGATTCAATCTTGGCAGTCAGCAACCAACTGGATACGAAAATGGGCGGGCCTACCATCAAGGAAGGAACCAAAATTGAGTACGGTTATGAATTTCAAGGTACACGCCGTAGCATATACACTCCGGTCTTTCGTAATACACCTTTGGAGATTTTAGCAGTATTCGACTTTGCCGACCCCAACTTAGTGGTCGGAGAACGTACTACAAGCAGCGTACCCACTCAGGCACTCTACCTGATGAATAGCCCCTTTGTACGCGAACAGGCTGATAACGCAGCCAAAGTGTTACTAACTGAAAACTTGGCCGATCAATCAAGCCGTATTAGGCAGGTCTACCGCCGCACCCTAGGCAGGGATGCCACTTCCAGTGAGCGCGAAATTTTACTCAACTTTCTGGATAACCAAAAAGATAAGGCGAAAGCTTGGAGCCAGATTTTTCACGGACTATATGCCAGCCCGGATTTCCGCTATCTCAATTAAAGTTGATTCAATTTCTGCGAGCGTTCAGACTGCAGTCCAACTCACTTAAAAACTCATGCAAGTTACTTTTAACGGACTCCAATTCTGGTACGATGATGAGGTGGAATATCCCGCCGGCCATTACCTGCTCAGGGAAAAGCAACCTCAACCTGGAATCTACGTTCTCAAAAAGGGTTCAGTTGAAATCCTCAAAAACGGTAAACAAGTTGCTGTTATTTCAAAGTTTGGGGAAATGTTTGGGGAAATCTCAGCATTAACCGGAGATGATTGTTCAACCACAGTAAGGCTGCTTCAACCCTCTATATTTCTTGTAGTTAAAGATGCGGATAGTTTCCTGGAAAACAACGCGAAGACTGCAGTGTTTGTCGCGAAGATGTTGGCAAGGCGCCTAAGTGATACCACTGAAAAGTTAGTGGGATAATCCCCTTCACAGAGACTGTTTAAGAGATTTGAACGTGCCTGATTCAAGTCCCATGCAGATCTACATCGCCGGTGACCGGGAGTTGGGGCAGCGCAGCGAACATCTAGAATGCAGTAGTCTGGACTATTTCCAAAGAGGAATTTGAAGAGCTGGAGCGTTACCAAGTTTGGCTCAAAAATAACTTACCCCAGTAGAAATAGCCTGAATTCTCATTCTTCCTATTCAGGCAAATGAAAATCTTATTATTTTGTGCTATATTGGTAAAACGTGGTGGCTCCCGCAGCCAAATTCGAAGCAGTAGAGCCGGGTCAATTATCCAATAAGGATAGAACGCGGTTGGATGAATTCTATCGCGACGTCCAAAAACAAGCGGGCACTTTTGCAGGCTATCCTGTCTCAGGCGAGTTTGATTACCATGAACTCTTCCGGTTTCTGTCTTATCCCCTCAATAATGTAGGTGATCCCTTTACTCCGTGCATTTACCATATGCACACGCGCGAGTTTGAGTGTGAGGTGCTCGAGTGGTTTGCCCAATTAACACATGCCCCAAAGAAGGATTGGTGGGGTTACGTAACCAACGGAGGCACAGAAGGCAACCTGTACGGACTTTATCTGGCCCGCGAATTGTACCCCAACGCGATGGTGTATTTCTCGCAGGACACACACTACAGCGTGAGTAAAAACCTGAGGCTATTGCGTATGCCACACATCATGATTCGTTGCCTGCCTTCAGGCGAAATCGATTATGAAGACCTGTATGAAACGCTGCGTATTCATCGTGATGTTCCACCCATTATTTTTGCCAATATCGGCACCACCATGCGCGAAGGGGTGGATAATGTAGGTCGTATCCAGTCGATCCTTAAACAACTTGCCATTCCTGAATCCTACATACATGCCGATGCAGCCCTAAGCGGCATGACTCTTCCCTTTATTGAAGGCGCACCAAAGTTTGATTTTTCGGCAGGCATCCAGAGTCTTTCGATTAGCGGCCACAAGCTAATTGGTGCCCCCGTACCTTGTGGGGTAGTGCTGGCTCTTAAGCAAAATGTCGATCGGATTGCCCGCAGTATTGAGTATGTTGGCACGCTCGATACCACCATCACCGGTTCAAGAAACGCCATCACTCCACTCATGCTCTGGTATGCCATCCGTTCGCAGGGCATTGGGGGTTTTAGAAAAACGGTCAACCGGTGTTTGAGCCGGGCTGAATATGCCGTGAACAGGCTCAATGAAATAGGCATCAAGGCTTGGCGCAATCCCCATGCCATCACTGTGGTATTTCCCAAACCGGCGCCTCCTATACTGGAAAAGTGGCAATTGGCCATTCAGGGAGATTTTGCACACATCATGGTAATGCCACACGTGACTCGTGAAAAAATTGATCAACTGGCAGCAGACACCATCTCCAACCCGTCATGAAACAGATTACCATCGTCACTAAAAATCGAGATGATCTGACAGCCGACATTGCAGCTGTACTGGGAGACAACCAAATCAATATCCAGTCGCTTGATGCTGAGGAAATCGATGACACCGGAGTCGTGACCCTGACAGTGGATCATTACAACCGGGCACTGCACGCGTTGCGCGATTCAGGCTGGCACGCTGTAACTGAAGATGCCTTTATCCTGCGTTTAAAAGATGAACCGGGAGCTTTGGCGCAAGTAGCCAAGCGCTTCAGGGATGCGGGCATTCATGTCCGTAGCATGCGAATCATCCAGCACGAGGGATCATGGGGAATGGTAGCAGTAAGCGCCGAGCCAATTGAAGCCGCACGCGAACTGGTAAAAGACAAGTTGTTGAACGAGTAGAAGGTAATTAAAAATCCCAAGATGATTGGCCGGGCAAATTAGCTGTGTTTTCCTCAACACAAAGACCGGGATGGCCCCTGCTTTCTTGGCCAGTTGCTGCCTTAGCGCCTTGCTGGTAAATCTTTGGGGAGGATTCCCATGTCGCATCATGAGATTGCCATAGGTCGGTTAAACTTTGAAGAGAATCCTTCGCACCATTTAACGCCTCAATGATGAGATTGGTACATGTTTTAGATCCCATGAAACTCTACTTGGATGAGATTAATTTCCCATCAGAACCTATTTGAACTTCATGAGAGTCTTTGGGAATTTCAGTGCGGGTATTTTTTCCGCCGGGCCAATGCACTACAAGGTGGGTTGGCTTAATACCCTTTGGAGAACCCAAAATCTGCACTGCTGAATCCTGTGACCAGTAACCTGAGCCCGCGGTAATCAATCTGGAAGGCCCCAGTTTACCGCCTTCCCATTCCAAGCGAAGGACAGCCCCCACCCCAGTGGGATTGGCTGGACCTGCATTCAGTTTAATTCGCAACCCCGGCCTAGCTTCCTTATTTTGATACAACCGTGCTAGAGCTCCATTCTGAGTAATAATTAAATCAGGTCTTCCATCCTGATTAAAATCTCCTACTGCAGAGCCTCTTTGCTCACCATAAACTTCAATACCAGATTCGATACCTGAAATCGTTTCTAAACCACCTGCTCCATCACCCAGCATCAGCAGACCGCGCCCTCCGTCGCTACGCGGAGTTTCACGCTGAGAAGCAAAAAAGTTTTGCGCCACAAAAACATCCTCTTTGCCGTCATTGTTAAAATCAGCAATGTTTAAACCAAATACCGGCGAGAACTGAGCCTCAATGGGCAGTGCTCTTGCTTCGAATTTTCCGCCTCGACTTATAAAAAGAGTGTGTTCCAAAACATTGGCCTCCAAAACTTTACCTTCTTTTAAACACTCCCCATAAACCTCCTCAAGAGATCTCTCGCCAAATACATTGAAAGATTCATTTCGTTGACCAATAAACGGCATGGCTCGGGTACTACAAGAGCGCCCACGTTCGGGTACGAGTTTCCCCGTTAGTTTATCACGATGGTATTCGACAATGTCTAAGACGCCGTTCTTATCAAAATCACTGTATGTGATACGTAGTGGTTCTTTGAAACTATATGAGTATTCATATTTACTGTTTCGTCCCCAGTTGCCAGCAACTATATCTAATGCTCCATCATCATTAAAATCGCCCAAGGCTACACTATTCCACCAGCCTTTGTGGTTGCTCAGACCCATTTCCTCTGAAACGTCTTTAAACTTTCCTCCGTCATTACGCATCACCTTTACTGGTCCCCACTCCAGGGCAGCGATTAGATCCGCATCTCCATCCTTATCCAGATCACCAAATACCGCACCACTGACCAGACCAAATTTTTCGAAAACTTTTGAGTTTTGCGTATCCAGTTTAAACTTACCTTCTTCATTTAAAAACAATCTTGAATCAGCCGGCTCCGGATAGCGAGCCGGCACCGTGCGTCCTCCCACGAATAAATCCAAATCTCCGTCTCCATCCACATCTGCCGCTGCCAATGGACCGGTTGTAGCCAGTGATCCGGCTAACAGTCTGGATTGATTCAAGCTTTGGCCTGAAGAAAAACCAAGAACAGATGCCGCCTCCTTAAAAGCTCTACCGGGCTGTTCATAATTGGACTGACCCACCATAATAATCGGTTCAATTTCCCCAGCTCTTGAAGTCATCACCAATAAACCAGATTGATCCAGTTGATTTCTAAAACCCCGTTGCCCGGTGAAACCGGAGCCATCACCACGGCTCAGATGAATCATGAGTTCACCTCCCTTTCCAGATCCGATGATCAAATCATCCCAACCATCTTGATTTAAGTCCGCCCAAGCAACCCCCGGGCCCATTTGACTAAAACGATTTGGCAAGAGCGATTGGTAGGTAAAATCATCAAAAACAGTTTCATTATGCTTAATCCGTGCTTTCACTCCCGGCTCATCAGGATGAGGAATCGTAAGATAATGATCTGCGGCAACGAACAATGGAGGTCTGGGCTCTACAATTTGAATTTGATAAGGTTCGTTTACACTGGGTTCCTCTACCGAATAAAAATTATTAGGCTTAACATTATTAATTAATGTACGGTGCAGTTGCTCTTTACGACGCCAAATAATTTCCAGCTTTAGATTTTCAGTTTTTTCGCCGGTTCCAAAAACCACTAAAGTATCGCTGCCAGAGGCATATCCTCCACCGCAAACAATTTCTTGCTCCATTGGAGCAGGGCCACCAGGGCCTCCCAGCAGTTTCACCTTGGCACCAATTGCCCCGGAGTTATTACCAAGTCCTTTTAGTTTTACCGCAACTCTTGGAGCAATAGTTTCGTTACGGTAGGCCTCCAACGGAGAGTCCCAATTATTGAATACAATATCCAAATCACCATCCCCGTCAAAGTCGGCTTCAACCAAGCCTCCACTAACAGCCTCAGTTTTAAACCCCCAATCATCGCTCTTATACTTAAACTTTAAATCCCCATTATTTCGGTAAATGATGTTCTGCGTAGGTAGCTTAGGAAACCATTCGCGAGTCAGTAAAAGATCCTCAAGTTTATTTGTGTCACGGCCTGCATCTGTTACCCGTCTTTGACTGTCCGCGTCCATAAAATCACGCGTCATGCCTGTAGCAACAATCAAATCCTCATAACCATCCAAATCCACATCAGTAAAGGCTACCCCCCACGACCATTCTGTAGCTTTTACCCCAGCGAACTGGGCTATCTCAACCCATGTCCCATCACCACGCCCTAATTGAAGGGTGTTCTGCATAATCTGTGGACGATTATTAATCAAGCCTATACCCGACTCAGTAACCTGCATATCTCCCATCTGAGTCTTTCTGCGCTTGTGAGACCGACTCAACATGTCGGCAGTCAGAAAATCTAAGTGTCCGTCACGATTCAGATCAGTAAAATCCATCCCCATGGAAAACTGACTGGTTCTTCTCATAGAATGCGGGTGAGCTTGCCGGAAATAGCCACGACCATCATTCAACCAAAGACGATCGGGAGGGGCAAAATCAGACGTAACGTATAAATCTGGGTCTCCATCCCCATCCACATCCCTAAATAGAGCTTCATGACTTGGATCACGAGGGCGTTTCATCGTTCGGCCCTGATAATCCACAAAACGGCGTTCTCTGTCCGATATCGCATCGAAGCTTCCTTTTCCATTGTTTAGATACAACTGATCCTCGATATATGCAGGGCGCATTTGAGGAATGGCATCCTCTCCTTTAAACAGACCTTCAATGTGATCCTTCTCATCAATGTCATAGTACTCCCAAAATATTTCTGGCGGCACTCGATTCTCCTCAATGGCTTTCAGGCCGAGCTTCTGAATCTCAATAGCGTAATCCATATCAAGCTCCTGATTAAGGAAGATTTTTACAAAACCGGTCGTATACATATCCAAATCCCCATCTCCATCCACGTCTGCAAACGAAGCAGAGACCGTTCCACCGCGGGGGTTATAGATCCAACCAACTTTTCTATTCTCTTTGAAATTCCCCTTACCATCATTTAGAAACATAAAGTTTCTACCATCAAGTAAAGAGGTCACCACCAAATCCAAATCTCCATCTCCATCCACATCTGCAAAAACTGACCCACTCAAACGCCAGCCTCGGCAGGCCACACCTGCCAACTGGGCTCGATCCTCGAACTTCCAATTACCCTTGTTAATGTACAGCGCATTGGCCGATTTCATGCCGCATACATACAAGTCTACCAAGCCATCTCCATTTACGTCACCCGCAGCCAAGCCTGAATGCCCTGTCTCGCGAATGGGGATATTTTTCGGAGGGACATATTTCCCCTGCGGAACAAGACCCGTCTGATCAGGAGACAGTAACTGATATCCTGTTTTGCCCTGTGACGGAACGGGCAAAGGACTGATATCTACTTTCGTCTCCGCCCCAGTCAGAACTGATACACTGAGCAACCAGATTACCAGATGAAGTATTTTATCGAGGAGCTTCATTTGCTGAGAATTTTAGCTACTCAACCCGAGACCAGCAAACTATTTACCGCTACCACAACAATGGAGTAGAATATCAGCCAAGATAGGTGAAGTTAAGCAAAAGCTTTCTTGAAATTGAAATATTTGATACTTCGAACTGATGTCTAGCGATCAAGGAAGAGCTCTTTTATATAAAGGAGCCGGAGCAATCATCCTTTTGATGGTCGCGCTCATTATATTTTTCAAGGCACAGCCTGATGAACCAATTCAGCCAATTTTTGAATGGTCGAGAGCCAACCATCCTTCCTCTATAATTACTAACGGAATCGACCGACTAGCAGTAATGGAGAACTTCAATCAACTCGATACGCAGATTACAGACGTTTGCTTCTCTCCGGTGAACCTCAACCCACAACAATTCCAATCGCAACGCCAATATCGTCTAACCAAACGGTTTCTGGATGATATGAAACAATATAAATCTGCCGAACAGCTATCCCTTTTCA
>CAJWKQ010000019.1 GCA_913041895.1 uncultured Verrucomicrobiales bacterium | reverse complement strand
TAACAAGAATACCATCCATCACAGTCCAATGCTTTTGAATATCCTCAAGACTAGCGGCCTTTTTCTTGGCCAAAGCGTCCTTGTCCAGAGCCATCCATTTGGCCGGATCTTCTGTTTTGAGCCCCCACCAGCCTTTGAGGTCTTTGCCATTAAAGAGCGCCTTAAAGCCCTTGGGCGGGTGGTTCAATTCACCGGCCGAAACCGAAGTTGCAACGAGCAAAAATAGAGGAATAATTCGCGTGAGTTTCATGATAGATATGTTTGAGATACAGCCCAATGATGAGCCTAAGAAGCCTGATTGCAAGTCTGCTCTGCTGTCGATTTTTAGCTTATTTTTGGGAGGCTCGCTGCGGCAATCGCCTGACCGTGACGCTTCTCAGTTTCGTCAGGGAAGTGAAACTTGATCCGCGTGGCCAATTCCGGGAATTCCGCCGCCATCACTTCCTTAGAGCGCGCTATGATGTGTTCGCCGCCGGGACCGGTGGTCACGCGTCCGAGCAACAGCACGTATTCGAATTCATAAAACTCTGCGTAATGTGCCAGCGTATAGCCGAGGTAAATGCCGATGGCATCGTAAATCTTCAGTGCACGCTCATCTCCCTCCTCCATAAGCTTTTGCACGATCTTCAACTGCTCGGGCATGCTCAGGCTCGCATCATACCTGATGCCCGAGGCCGGTAGCAGACGGGCTACCGCTTGTTGCGAGAAATACTGAGCCCCTACGCCTAGGTCACCGCTCCATTCATCAGCCGGAGCTTCGGGATGCAAATCCACCGGGGCAAAAGCCAACTCGCTGAGCCAGGTGGTTATGTTCCCGTCCATGTCGACATAACCTCCCCCTTCACTGGTGCCCATAGCGATGCCGAGTACCCCATTGCCAGATTCTCCCTTCTTGCGCAGGGCCATCGAACCAGCGAGCGCGGTGACTTCGCCGTCGTTGATCACCTCCAGCGGGCAATCCCACTCCTCGGCAATGCGGGTGAACATGTCACGCACCTTCGCATCGAAATCCGTCGAGCCTACGCCGCGAAATAGTGACGCCCACGTTACCTTATTGTGCGAGTAACAACCGGCCGCACTGCCCCCGATGGCATCCACTTGTGGCAGATGTTCAGCGGCGCGCTTGAGTGAATCGACGATGCCTTCGTAATGATAATCGGGGTTAGGCTCGAAATACGGGTCCCACACAATCTCTTCGCTAAATTTCACCTCGCCATCGACCACCGCCGCCGCCTTACGATCGCTGCCGCCCAGATCAAAACCAATGCGGCAGCCGTCTAGGTGCCGACCGATCGGACGGGCCTCGGAATTCTCCATGGGCAACTCGGCACAGGCCACAACCTCCAGTGAGTGACCGTTGTTTTTCAAACCGATCACGTCGTCGTCAAATTTTCCGAACTCGTTTGTGCGATAGTATTCCTGCAGTCGCTCTGTGTAGGCGTCCGCACCGCTTAAATGAATCTTCCAGCCGCCGCGTTGCCACAAAAGGAACTTCACCATGCGTTCGAGGTGACGGAAATTGTTCGTCTCGAGATCGTGATCAGACGGAAAAAGTACCGTGTGATAATGAAATACAGAGCTATCTGCTTGCTCAAGGGCAATGCCGACGTCTACCGCCGACCCGGTTTCGCGAACAGCCTTCTCGAAAGCACGGTTGACCAGAATAGCCGGGCGGAATGTGGGATGGAGTTCGGGAAGAAACTTCGGTTCAGGTAAAAGATTCACTTCACTCATTTTTCGGGGCGCGAATCCTCTTCTGTTTAGCCAGCCATTGCAAGCCAGCTTCAGGGATTATTTCATGACCACCCTGAAAAATCGTTACACGAACCGTGCCGGACTGCCTCCTGAAAAGTACCTTTTTTACACCATAGGTTGCATCATTTACTACCTGACCATATAGCTCTTTGGGAACCTTGGCCGTCCGTGTAAATTCACCAATCAATTTGGCACTAATCCGGTCTTTCTCTGCGGAAAGAATATTAAAGGCTTTGAGCGAATGACTGATAGGCACACTTCCATTATGTCCGTCTGTAATACCCGCATTGATATCCAAGTTTACCTCTTTAGCTAGTTTAAGATAGGTACTTGCAGAACGTTTACGCGCCTCAGAAAAAGCCTTACTTCCTGCAAGCGGCTTTCCTCCAATAGATTTTTCAATTTGTCCTGCGTAGCGCAGTTTGCGTTTAGATGTCTCCTCGTGCCATTTAACCAAATCTAATATCGGGACCCAAGCCGACACACCTGCCCAGACTTCTGGAGCACGTCCAGCCATTAAGAGGCTCGCATAACCGCCACCTGAAGCTCCAATGAGATAAATCCGACTTTCATCAACCGTCGCACTTTTTTTTGCATAAGCAACGGCACTAAGAATATCCTTAACGACTAATTCGGACCCAGTTGCTTCAGGTCTTCGATTTGGCCCACGAAAGTTAGGATGAATGAATACCCATTTTTTTTTGATACACCACTTGGCATACGGAGCACTCATTGTTTGCCGGTAGTCACTCGACCAAGTGTGTAACCCAACTAACAAAGGCAAAGCTTTACCATTCTTTTTTGGAGTATAAAATAATGCAGGCTGTTGGGTCTGGTCCGCATCAGACTGATATTTTATTTCCCGGACCTGTTCAGGCCAATCTTTTGGCGCCGAATAAACATAAAAAGAAAAGAGGATTAACCCGACTAAAAATTTCATTGCCAAGATTTTGCCAAATTAAACGGCTACGAAAAGGCTTTTCGATAAGAAACATTTTTATAGGATGAACCCACGTGTCACGTATTCGGATAGCCACAGTCGATGAAGTAAAGGAAGGTCAAACCATAAAGTTTTCCTTTCATCGTGAAGAAAAGCCTCAAGAGGGTTTTGTTGGAATGTATCAAGGGAAGCTATTCGCGTACGAAAATACATGCCGCCATATTCCCATCACACTCGACTATGGTGACAACCGGTTCTTCGATACCGAAGGGAAAACCATTATGTGCCAAACCCACGGAGCAGTTTATGAGCCCGACACCGGCCTTTGCACGCGTGGCCCCTGTGCAGGAGCAAGCCTTTACCCGCTCGAAGTACAAGAGGAAGACGGCGTCCTTTGGTTTGAGGAAGGCAGCCTTAGCTAATGACTTCCTTCACCACTTTGCCATGAACATCGGTCAGGCGATATTTGCGGCCCTGAAAGCGGTAATAAAGCTTTTCATGATCCATTCCCAAGAGATGCAAAATTGTTGCTTGCAGGTCGTGCACATGAACTTTGTTTTCCGAAACCTTGAACCCTAGCTCATCACTGGCCCCATAAGTTCCAGGCTTGGCACCACCCCCAGCCATCCATTGGGTATAAACATCAGGATAATGGTCACGTCCAAGGACCTTGCTCTTTGCGGTACGCCCCTCACGGAAAGGAGTCCGTCCAAATTCGCCGCCCCACACAATTAATGTTTCATCAAAAAGACCCCGTTGTTTGAGATCGTTAATCAATGCGGCAATGGGTTTATCCATCGTCTTACATTTGTTGCGTAATCCATCACCCAAACCTGTCCCCGCTCCTGTCCCGTGAAAATCCCATCCCCAGTCGAAAAGATGGACAAACCTTACGCCTTTCTCAACCAATCGGCGGGCTAATAGGATATTATTAGCCAGGCTCCCAGCACCCGGCTTAGCCCCATAAGCATCCAGTATATGCTTAGGCTCTTTTGAGATATCCATAACCTCTGGAACACTGGCCTGCATCCTAAAAGCCATCTCATACTGTGCAATACGCGTAATGGTTTCAGGACTACCCAGCTCCTTGGCTTGCAAGCGATTAAGATCATTCAATGCATCCAGACTTTTCCGACGCAGTTCCCGGCTCATTCCCTTGGGATTGGATACATATAAAACAGGATCACCCTTGGAGCGACATTGCACTCCTTGAAACACGCTGGGCAGGAACCCACTGCCAAAGGAGTTTTTTCCTCCATTGGGCTGTACTCCGCTGGAAATCAAAGCCACAAAACCTGGGAGATCCTGATTAGCACTGCCCAAACCATAAGTAACCCACGAACCCATGCTCGGTCTGCCTTCACGGGCACTCCCGGTATAAAGCAGGAGCTCGGCCGGAGCGTGGTTAAACTGATCGGTGGTCATAGACTTAATGAAGGAGATATCATCGACCTGCTTGGAAAGCTCTGGTAAAGCATCACTCATCCATGCGCCTGTTTGACCATACTGGGCAAACTTATGCGGCGTCCCCATTAACTTCGGCACTCCTGAGGTAAAGGCGAAACGCCTACCCTTCAAATACTCATCCGGGCAATTTTCACCATCACGCTTCTGAAGTTGGGGCTTAAAATCATACATATCCAATCCAGGAGGAGAGCCCGTCATATGGAGATAAATGACACTTTTAGCCTTAGGAGCAAAATGCGGTTTACGGGGCTTAAATGGCTGAGTCGGATCAAACGCTACATCTGCAGCACCCTCCTGAGCCCCGCCCATCAATGAAGCAAAAGCTGCAGCACCCAAGCCCATACCGGCCTGTCCTAAAAACTGCCGGCGGGTGCGATGTAAAATATGCTCTTGATCTAAATTCATTAACTTTCAGGAGATTAACGTTTCATAAACATTTCGTCGAGATTCAAGAGCACATTGCCCACCACGGTCCAAGCAGCCAGCTCCTCAGCCTTCATTCCATCAGGTAATGGACCCAATGGATCAGTAGCCATCATTTTTGCTGCTGCCGCATCCTTTTGATAATCAGCAAGTAATTCGGTGTAGAGAGCAACAAGGCGACTGACCTCAAAGCGCTTGGGTGAACGTGAAAGGCAAACACTCAACCCAAAGGAAACGCGATCGTGTGGCGTGACCCCGCCCTTTTCGACCATCCGACGAGCCAAAGCCTGTGAGGCTTCCACATAAACTGGATCGTTCATTGTAACCAACGCCTGCAGAGGAGTATTTGTTGGAACCCGCCTAACAGTACATACGTTACGATTGGGCGCATCAAAGGCAGCCATTGAGGGATATGGGTTGGTGCGACGCCAATGAGTGTAAACACCACGTCGATATTTGTCTTCACCCCCACTGGTTTTCCAATCCATACCCGGCCCAAAGGCAGCAGACACACCAAAATTGGGTTGATAAGGCTTCACGGGTGCTCCGTACATTTTATTGCTTAAAAGGCCACTTACGAACATGGCCTGATCTCTAATCATCTCCGCAGTCAGTCTCAACCGAGGCCCACGGGCATAAAATCGGTTGGCTGGATCATTCTCAATATGTTCAGCCGTAGAGAGTGAGTTTTGACGATAAGTGGCACTGGTGACTAATAATTTCACAAAAGCCTTGGTATCCCACTTGAGCCGCACCAACTCAGTAGCCAGCCAATCAAGGAGTGCCGGATGAGTGGGCAATTCACCCTGTGATCCGAATTCCTCGCTGGTCCGAACTATGCCGTTACCGAAGATGGACTCCCAATAACGGTTGGCTATAACGCGGGCAGTAAGAGGATTGCGTTCACTCAAAATCCATTTGGCCAAAGTCAAACGATTGATCTTTTCACCTTCTGTGGGCACCTCAAATACAGTAGGCACCCCTTCATATACGCGCTTATCCTTAACCTGATAATTTCCACGTAATTGAATATGCGTCTGGCGTGGCTTAGCCATTTCACGCATAACTGGCACTGTGGTCGTGCCTTTCATTCCTTCCAGCTGTTTTTTAGCCGCTGCCAACTCCTTTGCCTTGGCCTGTGTACGTGGGTTATTTGCAGCAAAATAGTCCTTGAGCCGTTTTTCGCCAGTCTCTTTGCGGGAAGCAGAAGGGAGTTTCAGTAGGTTGAATACATCCTTTGGCAACGCATTCTCAAGCTCGGCCACCGTGGAAGTCGTCAGTGCTACTTTTATCTTCTCATTTTTATAATTCTTTATGACCGCTTCAAGAATATCACCATCCTTTACATCGACCGGCTTTGCCAAACGGAGTAAACCATTAAATTTTGGGTGAGGCAAAGGAACAAAAGGTAATAACCTTGCCCCATCCAGCACGTAGTCGACATTAACCTTAAAAACTTTGTTGGATTCTTTTTTCCAAACTGGCTTTCTGTTTGCATCAAAAACCTCCACCCGATGAGCTTTCAGTCGATCGGCCAACCCCGCCCCCAGACGGTTCCAAATGGCCAGCTTTTCAATCGGAACCTCTTTGCCTAAATCCACTTCCCACCAGGGATTATTTTCCTGAGCGGTATGAGTCGTGGACTTCTTATTAAAATCACCGTTGGTATTTCCATCATTGCCATACTTTGCCGGACCAGCAAAAGCCGTAGTACTCTGGCTAGCCTTACCTTTAGGAGCAACGTTTTGACCGTCGCTAAACACCTGCACCTCAGCCAGATGCAGAAACACATTGTTGCCAACGTTTGTGACCCTTATAAAACGGCCTTTGAGGTTCTTCTCACCCTTTGGTCTAAGCTTCAATGTCAAACGACCCGCATCTACTCCATCAACTTGAACACCGGTTATTTTTCCAGATGATGGATTCGCCTTAAGCGTTCCCTTTTCACTAGCGACCTCCAGCTCAGTTGGCTGCAATGGTTTTTCAAATGATCTAGCCCACGCATCAAACCCGTCTAAAGCAGTTGCCTTAAGATGATCTAATTCCTTTTGAAGACCGACGATTTTCAACTCACCTTCTGTACGTTTCTTCTTCTGTTCTTCAGAAAAAATAGTAACTAAAGGACTTTCGTTTCGTCTGTCTGCATCTTCTGTATTATTGAAAATCGCGAACATTTTGAAATACTCTTCCTGACTTAAAGGATCGTACTTGTGGTCGTGGCATTGAGCACACGCCATTGTAGTGCCCATCCAAACCTGCATGGTGGTATTCACTCTATCCACGACCGCCACGTTTCTAAATTCCTCATCGGCAGTCCCGCCTTCGTTATTAGTCTGGGTATTACGATGAAAGGCCGTTGCAATCAGTTGGTCGTTGGATGGATTGGGTAATAAATCTCCGGCAAGCTGGTGGGTGGTAAATTCATCAAAAGGCATGTTACGGTTGATGGCTTTAATGACCCAATCCCTATAAGCCCATATTGTTCGGGGTTGATCATCAGCATAACCTGTACTATCGGCGTAGCGCGCCAGATCCAACCACTGTCTGGCCCAATGCTCGCCATAGGCAGGTTTAGCCAACAGCCGGTCGATTAATTTCCCATAAGCCTCTGGAGACTTATCCTCTACAAAATCTTTCACTTCTTTCGGAGAAGGAGGAAGACCGGTAAGATCCAGTGAAGCCCGTCTAATGAGTGCATATTTATCTGCCTCACGCGATGGTTTCCAACCGCGCTTTTCCAATTGCGTTAAAATAAAGCTGTCGACTTCATTGCGACTCCACTTTGTGTTTTTGACTGCGGGCAACTTCTCACGCACAGGACGCACATAAGACCAGTGTGGTTCATATTCGGCCCCCTCAGACACCCATTGCTTTAAAACTGCCTTTTGCTCTGCAGACAAGGAGAGCTTGGACTCCTTGGGCGGCATCATTTCGTCAGGATCATCGGATAAGATGCGATAGATAAGCTCACTTTCTTCTACATCTCCTGGCTTGATTGCAAAGAGTCCATCCTTCCTTTCTGAAACAGCTGATTCCCGCACATCCAACCGCAACTTGGCCTTACGGGCATTGGCATCGGGCCCATGGCAGGTATAACAATTTTCTGAAAGAATCGCGCGGACATCGCGATTAAAAGAAATCTTTTTTGGCGCTGCGGCGACTGGACCAGAGACCAAAAAACAACCAATCAAAATGAACAAAGCCCTGTTCATGACAAAAGCAAATTGTGAAGCCCTATGAAGGCCCTGTAAAGATTGGATGACAACCGAACACCCGGAATTCAGTATTAAGCCAGAATTCCCTTCACAAGTTTACCATGAACATCGGTCAATCGATAACGGCGACCCTGAAACTTGTAGGTGAAGCGTTCGTGATCGATCCCCAATAGATGCAATAAAGTCGCCTGAAAATCATGCACATGAACACGGTTTTCCACCGCGTTTACCCCCAAGTCATCGCTGGCACCATGGGTCATACCCGGCTTTACTCCGCCACCTGCCATCCAAACCGTGAAAGCGTAAGGATGATGATCACGTCCCCATTTTTTTCGGTTCTTAAAGTCCCCCTGCAAGAATGGGGTGCGACCGAATTCACCTCCCCAGATAACCAGCGTATCATCCAACAAACCTCGCTGCTTTAAATCGGCGATTAACCCAGCACTGGGCTGGTCGGTGTCGCGGCATTGATTGTAGAGTTCGGTAGTCACACTACCATGCTGGTCCCAACCTGCGTGCATCACCTGTACAAACCTCGTGCCTCGTTCAATCAAGCGTCGGGCGGTTAAACAATTGTAAGCGAAAGACCCCCGTTCTTTGACTGCTGGACCATATAGATCCAGCACGCTTTTTGGCTCAGAGGATAAATCTGTCAGCTCTGGCACGCTCGTCTGCATCCGATACGCCATTTCATATTGAGATATGCGCGTGAGAATTTCCGGATCTCCAAACTCTGCATAACGCATTTGGTTTAGTTTAGATAAATCATCCAACATGCCACGTCGCTGTTGCCCTGTAATACCTGAAGGGTTTTTTAAATAAAGTACCGGGGCACCTCCGGCACGGAACTTAACACCTTGAAATCTAGAAGGCAGGAAACCGCTACTCCAGTAAAAATCATAAAAGATCTGACCGCAGGTTGTCCCCTTGCTTACGCTGGTCATTACCACAAAAGACGGAAGGCTATCAGTGTCACTGCCCAACCCGTAACTAAGCCACGCTCCCATCGTAGGTCGTCCTGGCATTTCGGCACCGGACATAAAGAATGAAATCGCCGGCGCATGATTTACCTGCTCAGTATACATGCTTTTAATGAAGCAGATATCATCTGCCACCTTGGCAACATGGGGCATAAAGTTGCTAACCCATGCACCACTCTGTCCGTGCTGTTTAAAAGGTTCGATGGGGCCTAACATCAGCTTACCCTGTGGATTACCGGTCATCGTACTAAAACGTTTGCCTGCCACATAATCCTTGGGCACTGGCTTGCCGTGCAACTGCTGCTGCAAAGGCTTGTAATCGTACAAGTCAGTGTGTGTAGGCGCCCCATTCATGAAGAGATAAATCACACGTTTTGCTTTAGGGGCGAAATGTGGGAGATTCCCCAAACCCCCGAAAGCCCCACCGGTCTGCCCTGCCAAGCCATCCTGCTGCAATAGACTACCAAGTGCTGCCGCGCCAATACCGGTTGCTGACCGTCCGAAGAACTGACGGCGATTAACCATGAGTTGGGATTCAGTAATGGGATTTAAGTCATTCACGGGTAATTACTTCATCAAGATTCAAAATCAAATTACACAAAACCGTGTAAGCGGCATGCTCAGTAACGGGAAGTTTATCATTTCTGACATGTTCGCCAACCTTTAAGAGCACCTGTGCTGCCTCATTGTTGTCACTGTAATTCCGGCGAAGTTGATTCAGTCTGTTCTTTAAAATAGTCACCTCATCATCACTGGGTGAACGTGTAGTCGCGAGACGAAAAGCGTAGGCGATACGACCGGTGTCAATTACACCCCCCTCATTGAGAACGCGCTGAGCCATAGCACGAGCGGCCTCCACATAAGCGATATCATTCAAAGTAATCAGCGCATGCAACGGAGTATTGGTGCGGGCACGGCGCACTTCGCACGTTTGCCTTTTGGCTTCATCAAAGAACATTGTAGGCCCAACAATGCGCCGCCAAAAGGTGTATAAACTTCGCCGGTAAAGTGCCTCGCCTTTATCACGTGAATAACGTTTTTTTCCAAACGTACTCTCAGCCCACACACCATCGGGCTGGTAAGGCTTAACCGATGGCCCTCCCTGTTTTTCCACCAGCAAACCACTCACATACAAGGCCTGATCTCGAATCATCCATGAGGGCAAGCGATAACGTGACATACGTGCGAGCAGGCGGTTATTCGGATCGCGTTCACGCAAGGCTGGCGTAACCGCTGAACTCTGACGATAGGTGGAGCTCAATACAATGCGCCGATGTAATGCCTTTAGGTCCCACCCGCTTTTAACAAATTCAAGCGCCAACCAGTCCAAAAGCCCGGGATGACTGGGGGGTTCGCTTTGCACACCAAAATCCTCAGTGGTTTTGACAAAACCGGTGCCGAAAAACTGCTGCCAAATACGGTTCACTGTCACTCTGGCGGTTAAAGGATTCTGTTCATCCATCAACCACATTGCCAAACCCAACCGGTTGCGCGGTGCGTTCTCAGGAAATTTAGACAGGCTAGTAGGGGTATTACTGGAAACCACAATATCTGTCGGCTTATTATAGATACCACGGGTGAGCACACGCGTTTCGCGCTTAGTGCCATCGCGCATCACCATTACCTTGGGGAAACTCTTACGCAAATCATTGATTCGCTTCTGTGCGCTATCGGTTTCTGCCTGTAGTTTTTTCAATTCAGAATCATTTTGACTGTACTCACGCGCGATCAATTCCTTCATCTCTTTGGTTCTTTTCCCGGGCTTTGTCTTTAAAGCTTTGGTGAGACCATTGCTCCCAAAGTCAGGATTTGCCGAGCTGGAAACTGAAATACGAAATCTACCCATCACATGCTGCTTAGCTGAGTGGTTGAACTTCAACTGAAAGATCAGCCGAACGTCCGGTCCGGGTTTTAATGGTTCACCCAAAGTGAAAATTGCTGTGTGCGGTCTCTTAACTCCTTTGGGCCCCGGCCAAACCCCCCATCCACTGCCCGCGTTATTATCGATAGCTTGTTTTACATCCAAACCACCCTGATTAAATGTTGCACGCGCTCCAGTTAGTCTCACTTCGCGAGGCTCCTGATCAGGTTCCTCTAGGATTAATTTGATGTCCGTGAGTACAAAGTTTCCTCCCTTTACACGGCTTAAACCACCGGCAGGCAAGCTGGCGTGCTGCAATGCCTCCAGTCGTACATGGCGAAAACTGGATGTTGGAATTGCAGCTTGCAAAAAATACTCGTCCTGATCAGGCAACTTACCCTTGGCCAACACAGACCGATCCTCCTGCAAATGGAGTGTCTGGTTTTTAGCTCGAGCCGCCACCGGCCGCAATGTTTCCCAAGCGGATACAGAATCCTGCTTTAAACGTTTTACTTCCCACGCTGCCTGCCCTTCCTGCAACTTGGCCCGCCGCTGCTCAATCGCTTTACCGTGACCAGCGATTTTCTGCTCAAGGGCGGCAATCTCCTGCTTCTGTGCTGACGTACCCACTTGCATATTGGGAGCCATCGCCGGATCGCCGCCGCCGCCATTCACCGGTGTTTGGTTAAAGAAGGAATAAAGGCTGTAGTAATCCTTCTGGCTAAGTGGATCGAATTTATGGTCATGACAACGGCAACAAGTTAGAGTCAGCCCCATCCATACCGTTCCCACCGTCTCGGTTTGGTCAAACACATACTCCACGCGGTTTTCTGCTGCTATACGACCGCCTTCACCATTAATCATGTGGTTACGATTGAAACCCGTGGCAAGAATCTGCTCTTCAGTTGCATTGGGTAATAAATCACCGGCAATCTGTTCCACGGTAAAATCATCATAAGGTTGATTGGCATTAAAAGCGCGGATCACCCAATCACGCCATGGCCACATCGTACGCTCGCGATCACCTTGATAACCGTTGCTATCGGCATACCTTGCCGCTTCCAACCAATCCCACGCCATGCGCTCGCCATAACGTGGCGAAGCCAAAAGCCGGTCCACCACCTTCTCAAAAGCTTCGGGCGACTTATCTTTTTGGAAGGCATCCACTTCCGCCAATGTGGGCGGCAGACCCGTGAGATCCAAAGTCACGCGGCGCAGCCACGTGATGCGGTCCGCCGCCTTGGAAGGTTTCAATCCTTCCTGCTCCAGTCGTGCTAAAATAAAGGCATCAATCCCATCACGCGGCCAATCGGCCTGCTTCACTTTTGGTGGGGCCACGGGTTTAGGAGTTTCATACGCCCAATGCTTGCCCCACTTGGCACCCGCATCGATCCATTTCTTGAGCGTAGCCTTTTGGGCTGCGGTTAGTTTGAGATTCGATTCCGGCGGCGGCATGAGTTCATCCGCATCCTTTGAAAAAATGCGCGCGATGATTTCGCTCTCTGCACTTTTACCCGGAACAATGACCTCCCGCTTGGCATCCGCCTCCACATCCAAACGCAGCTTAGCTTTACGCGCGTTAGCATCGGGGCCGTGACAGGTAAAACAGGTGTCCGAAAGGATAGGCAAAACGTCCCGGCTAAAATCCGGGGCGGCAAACATATTGCAGGCAACAGAAAATACCGCGATGGAGATCCAACATCGCATCGCAGTTAGTTTGAGGCTCACACGCCGCTTGGCAAGCCAGCAGAATTCCTAGCTGACCTTCACCGAGTGGGACGGATCATATTTGAGGGCTGGCTCAACTAATTTGGCATCGTTACGCAGGAAATGAAAGGTCACTGCCCGGCGCGGATGAGCACTGCGGTTGGCCGATGACTGATGTAATGTATTACCGTGATGGATGGACACTCCGCCGCGCGGTACGGGCGCTGGAGTCATGGGATATTTTTTGGCGACATCTGGCGGCACCTGCAGATTGAAAGGCGCATCTTCAGGCGCAGTGTGTTCCAGCACCGGTTCGCGATGGCTGCCTAGGCCGTAATGGAGGCAGCCATTTTCTTCAGTGGCCGCATCAAGCGCGATCCACGTGGTGAGTAACGCATCGGTGTCGTTCGGCGCGAAATAGAAATTATCCTGATGCACCGGCTTGGGGCCACCGACCTCCGGCGGTTTGCAAAACACCTGACTAAAAAACAAGGTCACCCCCTCACCGATCAATTGCTCCACTGCCTCCAGCAACGCCGGGGCCATGGCCAAAGCCCTAAACGCTGCCCGATGAAATACCGGATCATCCAATTTTCGAAACGGACTCGATGGATCACTAGGGTCTTCCAGATACCATTCGCGCTCTTCATCAGTAAGAGTGGAGCGAAATTCTGCATCCCACTGCTCTAAATCCGCCAGAGCGCGGTTGATCTCTTCTGCACTAAAGAGATCAGCTACAGTCAATTGTCCATCGCGCCCAAAGGCATCGAGTTGTTCGGCATCAAGCATCGGAGTGGTCACCTTATCATCAATGGCCGTGGCAGTCTGTCGCAAGGTCGATATTTGTCCAGCCTATCACTTCGAGTATGATCAAGGGCGGTTATAAAATCGTATTGAGCTTGTAGTGGACGGGGCGTGGGCGGTTGCCGTAGATTGGCGACATGAAAGCTGTGATGCTTGGGTTGGCCCTTGGCTTGGTGATGAGCTGTGGGAAGAAGGAGGAAATCGAAGATCGAAAACCGGCTACTCCAGTCTCGAAACAGGAACTACCTACGCCCAAAGCCAGGAAACCAGGCACCATTCTTTGGGAATTTACGACCAAAGCTGAAGTGCTCTCCTCTCCAGCCGTTGGGCCTAATGGTGCCGTTTATGTAGGGTCAAATGACAGCAAGGTTTATGCACTTGATGGGGCTACTGGGGCCAAGAAATGGGAATTTGAAACCGGAGAGTTACTAGTGTGGTCCTCACCGGCAATTGGCCCAGATGGAACCGTTTACGTCGGATCAGGGGACACAAAGGTCTACGCGCTGGACGGGAAAACGGGGACCAAGATATGGGAATTTGAAACCGGAGATGCCGTGCTCTCCTCCCCCGCCATTGGACCAGATGGCACGGTTTACGTCGGGTCAAATGACAGCAAGGTCTACGCACTGGACGGGAAAAGCGGGATCAAGAAATGGGAATTTGAAACGAAAAATCAAGTGAGGTCTTCTCCCGCCATTGGGCCTAATGGCACCGTCTATGTGGGCTCGAATGATAAAAAACTCTACGCTTTGGCCGGCAAGACTGGAGCCAAGAAATGGGAGGTTGAAACAGGAGATGCGGTGCACTCCTCCCCCGCCATTGGGTCTGATGGCACGGTTTATGTGGGTTCGTGGGACAAAAAGGTTTATGCCATCAATCCTATTGGAACCCAGAAATGGGAAGTTGAAACAGGATGGGCTGTGCATTCCTCCGCCGCTATTGGCTCTGATGGTACCGTTTACATTGGGTCATATGATAAAAAGCTCTACGCTCTTGATAAGGAGAGCGGAGCCAAAAAATGGGAATTTAAAACCGGAGACACCGTACTCTCCTCTCCCGCCATTGGCTCTGATGGCACCGTTTATGTCGGCTCGAATGACAGTACGGTTTACGCACTGGATGGGAAAAACGGGTCCAAGAAATGGGAATTAAAATTGGAGTCGCGTGTGGAAGATTCCTCCCCTGTCATTAACTTTGATGGCATGCTTTACATTGGGTCAAAAGGCGGAAAAGTTTACGCGATTCGGACCGACTCCAAAGGCCCCGCCAAAAGCCCGTGGCCTATGCGCGGCCAAAACCCCCAACACACCGGCCGCGCACCAAAGAAGGAATAAAACCCAATCAACGCGCCGCAGCCAGCGCTGCATCATAAACCGCCTTTAGCGGTACATCGGCCTTTGCCGCAATAGCGCGGCAGCTTTCATACTCAGGGGCCACCTGCACAATTTCGCCATTGAGTTTACCCAGCTTCACGGTCACCTCCCCATGCGGGGTGGTCACCGTCTTGGTCTCACGCTGGAGCTTGCGGCGTTCAGTTAAGGTACGGCGCACACCAAAGGCGCTGGTTTCGCGCAGGATCATTTCACAAAACTGATCCGCATCGCCTTCAGCACACAGGACACTCAGCTGCACGCCGGGCCGGTTCTTCTTCATCTGAATGGGCGTGTGCACCACGTCCAGTGCACCGGCTTTCAGTGCGCGTTCCACAAAGTCACCCAAGACTTCTGAACTAATATCATCGAGGTTGGTTTCTAGGACGCAAATCGTGTCGGTCTCCCAGTCGTTGCCCGAAGCCGATGCAGTTTCCTCGCCCAACACCGCACGCAAAACATTGGGGCGGGTTTCACAATCGCGCGTGCCCAAACCAAAGGCGACCTTTTCCGGCGTAAGATTTTGCAACGGCCCAAAGTCCTCGGCAAATTCAGCAATCAAGGCGGCGCCAGTCGGGGTAATCAGTTCATTGGGTTCCTCACACTGGGTAATGGCTACACCGCGTTCAGCGAGAATATTGAGTGTCGCCGGTGCGGGAATGGGAAAGCGGCCATGGGCGCACATGATAAACCCGGTGCCCTCAATCACCGGCCCACTGCGCACGCGTGGTTTGCCCAAAAGCTCCAGCGCAATACAGCCGCCCACGATATCGACAATGGAATCGACTGCGCCCACCTCATGAAAGTGCACCTCATAAGGCGGCATCCCATGGATCTTGCCCTCGGCATTGGCCACACGCTGGAACACAGCCACTGATTTTTCCTTCACCCAATCACTCAGGGTACTGGCGTGAATCATTTCTGAAATCTGCGCAAAGTTGCGACTGTGCCCATGGCCATCGCCGCCGCCGTGACTATGCTCATGGGAATGCTCGTGCGAGTGACTGTGTTCGTGGGAATGATCGTGGTCATGAGAATGACTGTGGCTGTGATCGCCTTCGCCGCCGTCCGCCAGATGCACATCAAATTTTACCCCATCAATTGCGCATTTTTGCCGGCGATTGGCGCTAAGTGTATAGCCATCGAGCTTGAGCTTCTTGAGCTCCGCTTCCAGTGCATCAAAGTCCACGCCCAGATCGATCATCGCACCCAGAAACATATCGCCACTAATGCCGCTAAAAATATCGAGATACAGGGTCTTCATGACGGAGAGAAAAGACTAAAGGAGATCTGCAAGGTGGTCAAAAGAGTTTAGCGTGAGTCGCTCGTAGGAACATTCAAAGTCCACCATATATAGAGGAGGATGCTTAAAACCGGAGCAAAACAGCAAAGAATTCCGCCCGTAGAGATATAATCATACATGCCTAGAATTAAAATCGCAGCCGTTACTAATAGTAAGAATAATAGAGGCCCAAATGTCTTTATAAATGTTAACTGCGAGTCTCTTTGACTTTTCGCTTCCTCCCATTGCAACGGATCTAATCCATAATAGTCCTGCAATAACTCATATATCTCGGGGTTATACTGGCGTAACTCCTTGGATCGCTCAAAAAAGGATTCAGTAGCGCAGGAAAAAAACTCTGCATTAGAAGTAAGTGCATACTTGTCGATCGTATGCACTAAAGAATACACCTGCGCCGCTTTTATCTTTGGGTATTCACGGGCGATCACTTCCTTCCACTTTCTCCTATCGGCTATCGAATCCACGGCAACGGGTATACTCTGAGCCTCAGCGTCATCTGCCTGATCCAAGACATGGGCAAACTCATGTAGAATGACATTGTGATTATCAGCACCCCAACGCATTCCTTGAAGACAAGAATGCCAATCTAATTTTACTTCATAGCGGTTAGCTGAACCTGCAATTTTTTTGTTTTTTCTCACCAATTTTTTATAAATACACACCCGCCTTAATTGAGAGTAACTGTCATAGCCGCGGGTTAAAATAAGAACACAAGCCTCAGCTGCCACACAAATACGCATCTCTTCAGTCACTTCACTAAAACCATCCACCTCAAAATCTACTTCATGTAAAAACACGTGCATGAGACCTTCAAGCTTGGTCTTTAAATCTTCAGGGAGACGATTGTAGAGAGCAGAATGGTCGGTAAGAATTTTTCGCTGCTCAGTAGTGAGCCGCTTTTTTAAAAATTGCTCCCGCTTCACGTTATGACAATAAGGTGGCATTTAATACTAAACCAGAAATAATGAAAACACCTCGCCTTTTACCCGTCAGCTTGACGCTAAGGTGAGTTTTACCTCAGGATGAAGCCGATGTTCCGAATGTACTTTATTTTCCTTGGGGCTTTGATGGCAACTATCTCCATTCAAGCTGCCCGAGCTCCCATGATGAGCGTACCCGCTCTGGGGAAAGCCTCAGCCAATGTAGAGGCAGTATACATGCTCAATGGTGATGTTATCAGTGGCAAGTTTCTCAAGTTCGACCCCAAGTTCGGACTAATATGGGAAGCAAATAATATTAAACCTGCTTTACAGATTGATCCATCTGGTATCGACCGGGTTACCTTTATAGGTACCGGCAACATTCCATCGGGGCGAAGCCGGGTGATTCTTACCAATGGGAACGCCCTCTCAGGCCAGTTGGACTTGGCAGATGCCCAACGCGTAGTCATGAGTCATACTCCTGCAGGCCAGATAGAATTTAACCGCGCCCACCTTAAAGCCATCATTCCCGCAACTACCGCTGCAGGCAAAATCGTCTTTAGTGGACCCTCCTCAGAAGAGGACTGGGTATTTGGTTCCTCCAAAAACGCTGCCGCGGGTGGTTTCGGTAACCTTTTATTTGGTGGAAGGGCTCTCCCTATGCCTGCCAAAAAGAATAGCGGTAAATTTGAGTTTAAGGCAGGGGCCATTACCAGTAATGGGACTGGAGCCACCGCAGGACGTAAGGTGGAATTTCCCGATAAGGCATTAATAGAATTTGATCTGGACTGGTCCACCACCGGACGCAACTCCGGTTACTTCTCACTAAATGTTAATTTGTTTACCGACAACCTGAAATCTCCATCTAACGGAAGCTCTTACGCACTCAAGCTCAGTCAAACCGGGGCTAATCTCGCCCGACAGAGTAAAGAGAATGGTGATTTCATGTCTGAGCGTCTCGGCCCTAATGCCCGGGTTAACCTGACGGGGATTGGTTCCCGGGCAAGGTTTTCACTTAGAACCAACAAAAAAGCCCGATCCTTTTTTCTCTCAATTAATGGCGTTCAGATCGCCAACTGGAAGGATAAGGAAGCCTTTGCGGGTAAAGGCAATGGCCTCCTCTTTACTTCAAGAGCGGCCTCCCCATTGAAAATCAGTAATATCCGGATTAGCCAATGGGATGGAAGCAAACCGATTGCTACAACCGATACAACCATCAGCCCTAAGCAGGATACCATCCGACTGGTTAATGACGATACCGTCACCGGAACTATCACTCGGATTGAAGATGGAAAAGTAAAAATAAAGAGTAGCTTCGGTGAAGTGGATATTCCCTGGGCAAATTCCAGTCTGATTCAGTTTTCCAAATCCAGCCAAGAGACGGGTGATAAAAAACCGGGTAAAGGAATGGTTCGAGCAACCCTAAAAGATGGCGGAATACTGGACTTCAAACTCATTAGCTGGGTTGAAGACAAACTTGAAGTGGAGAGCCCCATTTTTGGAAAAGCCACCCTGAATGGTACGATGGTTAATTCACTTAGCTTCAACGCATCAAGTAAACGCAACAGCAGCGACAAGACACTGACCAAAAAAGAATTAAAGAAACTTCAACGCGATAAAGAAAAGGGGGAAGGTGGACTACCGCTTATCCTGCCTCCTAAGAAATAGCCGCTTAAAATTATTGGATCGGGACCAATTTAATCGAAAGTTTGCGCACATTCTTTCCCTCCCGATCAGTGGCCTTTATTTGAACGCTTTGACCAAGCTTCTGACTCCGAATAAAATCGATCAGTTCATCAGTCCGGTCGACCGGCTTACCCGCAACAGCCACAATAATATCCCACTCTTTTAAACCCGCCTTGGCGGCAACTCCGTTGGCTTGCAGCTGCCTTACCACCAATCCGCGAAAATCCTTGGGTAATTTATTAATGAAACCGGGTTCCTGCCCCCATAACTCCTCAACACCTGTCTGCAGGGTAGCACTTTGGATGGTCTGCTTTTGTTTCAGCAGTCCTTTTAGTGAAGCCAAAGGGCTGGCATAAGCGATCCCCTGATGAGCACCATTGACAGTCATCGCCGCACTCTGCACTCCAATCAATTCCCCTTTCACATTCACCCAAGGCCCGCCGGAAGTGCCGATCGGGGCAATAGCTGAAATATGAAAGATCTCCCGGAACGCCCCATCATAAAATTCATAGGTTGGCTGACCTCGAGCCATCGTGCCTGAAATCATTACTTCATGGCGGAACACCGGAGCTCCAAAAAGAAAAACCGGTTGGCCGGCTTTGGGTTGATTCTTGGCCAAAGCAAGATGCGAATAGGCCTCCTTGCGCGGAGGCAGCACAAGCAGCATCAAGTCATGAGCCTTATCTCGTGCCACAATCTTGAGAGCGTGCCTGCCTAAAGATTTTGATTGAGCCTCAATCCTTACACCATCACCCGGCGCCATATGATTGGCAATGAGTACATGGCCTTGGGTATCCACTACACTTCCAGATCCTGCCAAACGTCCATTGACCAAAATCTCCACTGAGGCTGCCTGCAATTGCGCATAGACCTTTTGAGGAGCAGCTCCGTGGACTATCGAAACACCGAGCCAAACCGATATAATAGTAATATAGGTGAACAGGCTTTTCATTAGTCCTTTACCAAGCTGTTAATTTGACTGGCGGCATAAGCAGCACCAAAACCGTTATCGATATTCACCACCGTAACCCCACTGCCACAACTATTTAGCATACCGAGTAAAGCTGCCACGCCTTCAAAGCTGGCACCATAACCGATACTGGTCGGCACCGCGATAACCGGTTTATCCACCAAACCTGCTACCACGCTAGGGAGAGCCCCTTCCATGCCTGCTACGACGATAATAACATTCGCCTCACGGAAATCCTCCATTCGCCCAAGCAGTCGGTGCAGGCCAGCAACACCCACATCGTAAAGACGCTGGACTTTGTTTCCCATCGTCTCAGCTGTGATGGCTGCTTCCTCAGCGACCGGTTGGTCACTGGTGCCTGCAGAAAGGATGGCAATGGTGCCTGCTCTGGGTTTGGTCTTTTTCTTTTCAATCACCACACACCGCGCAGCCTCATGATGAACGGCTTTCTTGAACTTCTTCTTTAGTGCCTTGGCGTGATCATGCGTAATGCGTGTAATAAGCACCCGATCACTTTGCTTGAGAATTTCACCAGCAATTTTGACAACCTGTACGGGCGTCTTACCGGCCCCAAAGATCACCTCAGGAAATCCCTGTCTCAAGGCACGATGCTGATCCACCTGCGCAAAACCAAGGTCCTTAACCGGCTCCTTACCCAATGCAGCCAGCACCTTCGCTTGGCTAATTTTGCCTGCACGAAACTTCTCGAGCAACCTAGCTGCCTCTTCTGGGGTCATGGCAAAGTGTATGAAGAACTACCGGATTTTCTCCAGCAGAAACGGCAAAAGTTCACTAATGGGCATACGGGTCTGTTCCATCGTGTCCCGATCACGCAAAGTAATGGTGTCTTTTGTTTCCTCACCGTTCTCGCCCAGCGTATCAAAATCAATAGTCACCCCAAAGGGTGTGCCTGCCTCATCCTGACGACGATAACGCCGCCCAATGGCCCCACCTTCATCGTAGAAGACAGCCATGTAAGGGCGTAACAAATTACAAACCTCACGTGCCTTGGCTACCAGTTCCGGTTTGTTCTTGAGTAACGGAAAAACCCCTACCTTGTATGGGGCAATACGCGGATGAAACTTCATTACGATGCGCGTCTCTTCCTTGCCTTTTTCATTGGTGATCGTCTCCTCATTGTAGGCGTTACAGATAAAGGCCAAAACCGTGCGATCGGCACCAGCAGCCGGCTCGATTACATGAGGAACAAAACGTTCCTTGGTTTCATCATTATAAAAAGTTAGATCCTTGCCGCTTCCTGGATATCTTGGATTTCCTTCCTCATCCCTTTCCACCACCAGTTCATCACCCTCACGCACAAGCTTGCCCTCCATGTGGGAACGCAAATCAAAATCACCACGGTGGGCAACGCCTTCCAGTTCACCAAATTCTCCTTCCTCACAAAAGGGAAAGGCATATTCCACGTCTGCAGTCCCCACTGAATAATGGGAGAGTTCATCTTTTTCGTGATCGCGCAGGATCAACTTGGAGGCATCAATTCCCAGATCGGTGTACCACTTGAAACGGCGGTCGCGCCAGTAGGTATACCATTTAAAGGAATCGTCGGGGTGACAGAAAAACTCCATCTCCATCTGCTCAAACTCACGGCTGCGAAAGGTGAAGTTACGCGGGGTAATCTCGTTACGAAAACTCTTACCCTGCTGGGCAATACCAAAAGGCACCTTTACACGGTTGCTATCAATGATGTTCTTAAAGTTGACGAACATCCCCTGCGCGGTCTCAGGACGCAGGAATGCCTTATTATCCTCATCACGCATTGCACCGATATAAGTTTCAAACATCAGGTTAAACTCGCGAGGCTCCGTTAACGTTCCTAGTTCCTTGGTGTCAGGGCCCACTACCTGACAGTGATCTTTAACCGATGGCAGATCGCTAATCTCACCTTCCCACTCCAGTTTATCGGCATACTTCGCCTTTAACCCAAAATACTGCAAAGCACGTGTGCTTAAGGCCGATTGCAAATCATCCTCATCCCCCGCAATGGTAATAAATACCTTATTACCTTCATAAGCCACCCAACGCCCTTTCACATGATCATAGCGGTATCTCTTTTTGCTCTCACGACAATCGACCATTGAATCATGAAATAGATCGTAATGACCGGAAGTCTTCCACACACGCGGATGCATGATGATGGAGGATTCAATACCGACCATTTGAAAGGCACTAGGTGCGCCTTGGGGCTGCTCCAGCTCATCATGAGTAGTAATCATATCACGCCACCAAGCTTCCTTGATATTGCGCTTAAGCTCCACTCCCAGAGGACCGTAATCCCAGAGGCCTTTGAGCCCGCCGTAAATCTCGGAGGACTGAAAGGCAAAACCGCGCCGCTTACAGAGCGAGACAATCGCATCCATCAATGAATTATCCTGTGCCATGAGGGGCAGAGTCTATCTAGGAATTGCCTAAAAATGTCAAGAAAACCGGCAGAATTACCTGCAATCCTTCCCCCATTTTTCTGTTTCATAGCAGGATGAGCCCTTGCCAGAGAATACACGTAGATGGATACTTTCTGTCATGCACCAGCTCCTTGTTCTTTTCTTCTCCCTCGCTCTTTGCCTAGTAGCTCAGGCAGCTGACTGGCCCCAATTCCGTTTTGGGGCCAATCGCGGTGCGGCCTCACCTGAAACTTTACCGGCCCAATTGCACTTGCAGTGGAGTCACGAATTTCCCCCTCCTTCCCCAGCCTTCCCAGGTGAAGTACGCCTGCGTTATGACGCCGCCTACGAACCGGTTGTGATGGCCCAAACAATTTTTGTTCCCTCCATGGTCACTGATAGTGTAAGCGCGCTGGACACGGAAACCGGACAAGTTCGCTGGAACTTTTTCACTGGAGGTCCGGTTCGGTTCGCACCAGTGGCACATCAAGGGTCGGTTTATTTTGGATCAGACGATGGGTATGTTTACTGTGTCGATGCAGCAAACGGCAAATTACGCTGGAAATTCTACGGACACCCCGAAGGACGTGCTGATCGCAATCTCCTAGGCAACCGACGGCTCATTCCCATGTGGCCTATACGCGGTGGAGTCGTGTTGTACAAAGACGTAATCTATTTTGCCGCCGGGTTGTGGCCTGAGGAAGGTATCTTCATCCACGCAGTCAATGCCAAGAATGGAAAGGGCCTTTGGACCAATAGCGACAGTGACCAGATCGCCAAAGCCAACCTCGACCATGGAGTGGAGCAGGTAATGGGCCTTTCACCTCAGGGTTACCTCGCAGTAGTGGATGACCGTTTGGTCGCGCCTTGCGGAACACAGTTGCCGGCAGTGTTTGACCTCAAGACCGGCAAGCTGGGTGACTATACAATGGGCTGGGGCGGACGCACGGGACTTCCCAAGGGAACATGGTTTGTGGCCGGTAGCGGTCGCTTCCTCGCCCATAGTGGAGACCTTTATGATATGCGTCGGCCCAACGATGAAAAGTTTGCTAATTCTCGAGGACGCAATGATTACAAAAGTAAACTCTACCCGGCAGGCCTGACACGCATCCGTATTGAACCGACCAACCAAAAATATCTTGGAGATTTCCGTCGGCCGGTGCTTATGACCGACACAATGATTTACACCGATAATAATGGTATCGTTGCTGAGGATATCACCAACCTGAAGCTCGAACCCCGCACCAAACTGCCTGAGCGTAAGAACGACAAGTATCCCGATAAATGGCGCGCCAATTTCCCACAACGCTGGAAATTTGCCACAGACCTGCGCGTGCGCATCCAAGCAGGCAGTCGGCTTTACGCCACAGGCACGGGCAAAGTGGCTGCCATTGATTTGCCCCAATCCGGCGGGAAACCAAATATCTCGTGGCAAGCCAAGGTAGAAGGCGATCCAGTAAGTGTAGTAGCCTCTCATGGTCGACTATTTGTCTCCACACGCGAAGGTCGACTTTACGCTTTCGGATCAAAAGAAATTGCCAAGCCTGTGGTGCATTCAAATCCCGTACTGCCCGCTAAAACTGCAACCCAGCAGGTCGAAAACCTTATGCAAGCCTCCAAGGCCACCGGTGGATATTGTCTCGTATTAGGTTTGAAAGACGGTGTGTTGGCTGAGGCATTGGCTGAGAAGTTTACGGTTATCGCTATTGATTCCAATGTCGCCCGCGTAAAAGCCCTGCGCCGCTCTCTACATGAACGCGGCATTTATGGCAGTAAAATCTCCGTGTACGTGGGAGACCCCTTGACCTATCCTCTCCCGCCCTTCATTGCGAATCTGGTTGTTTCTGAAACACCCAGACGATTCACAACCGAAGCCGATGCCGATTCTTTCCAGAATATTTTTCACACGCTACGTCCTTATGGTGGCATTGCCTGCCTGCCAGTTCCCAATGTGGCTCGTGAACCCTGGAAACAAACCGCTGCAAAGATAAAGACAGCGCAAATCACTGAAAAAGGAAAATGGCTGCTACTCGCCCGAACCGGCCCATTGCCTGAAGCTGCTGATTGGTCCCATGCCGGGGGCAGTGCCGGCAACACCGGTTCATCAGATGACCGATACCTACGCGGACCACTCGGCCTATTGTGGTATGACGGTTCTATTCGCTGGCAGCGTCAACCAGGCAAAACGGAGGTGCGCGTGGCAGGCGGACGCATTCTGGTACGCGCAGACCGTATGCTGGCTCTAGATGTATTCACTGGCCGCCGCTTGTGGGAGCGCCCCATACCTCAAGCTGCCGGAGTCGGGAACGTGGGGGAATTTGTGACAATGGAAGATGCCATTTATGTGGCCGCTGGCCGCTCCTGTATTGTACTCAACGCAGCAACCGGCAAGGAACAGGCCCGCTTTGACATGCCAAAAAATATTCAGGGTAATCTGGTGCGTTTACGGTTATGGAAAAATTCATTGGTGGGAAACCTTGGAAAAACCGTCATCTGTATGGATCGCAAAACAGGTGATATGCAGTGGTACTTCGAGGCACAACGCGCGGAGCTCAGCTTGGCAGTGGGGGGCAACCATGTTTACGTTGCTGAATTACTCAATGCCCGACGTGGTGAAACACTTTCAAAGAGCAGCACCCAGACCTACGCCCTTGATATAAAAAGCGGACGTCAAGTCTGGCAAGGTGCCGGTGGCACCGAACTGCGTTACAGCGAACCACACGATCTTCTCTTAACCGGCACGGCCATCTACAAGGGCAAGGACGGCTCTGTTCACCGTAAGAAAAATTCAGCCAACCCAAGCCAGAACAAATGGAACTATAAAAGTGGAGGCTTCATTGCAGGAGACAGCCTGCTCGTAGGGGGCTCAGATAACTTTGTGATGTACGACCTCACCAGTGGTGCCCAGCAAGGCGAGCAACTAAAGTGGTTCCGACGCGGCTGCACACCCTTACGCACCAGTCCTTATCTCGCCACCACCCGTTATAAGGGCAACGCCGCTTACATCGATCTGGATACAAAGAAATTTCAGCCCCTCTGGAACCTGCGCGGCGCCTGCAGTAACAATATTTTTCCGGCTAATGGGGTGTTAAATGTGCCCAACCTTTCAGGTGGTTGCACTTGCAACTACACTCCCACCTCCATGGCCCTCGTACCTCGCGGCGCGTTAAAGCCGGTAAAGAAAAAATAATTACTATGATTGGAGAAAAATCTTGAGACCCAAATTAATAATTTTATTGGGGATGGTTCCCCTTCTTTTCGTCCAATCCGCTTTGGCACTGACAGATGCGGAGTTTCGAAAACTGCACCGTGAGCTGCAGCCCAATCCCAAGGCAACGTGGCGCACCATCCCGTGGAAAACCTCAGTGCTGGATGCACAGACGGCGGCCACACGGGAAGGGAAACCAATTTTCATCTGGGCCATGGACGGCCATCCCCTGGGTTGCACGTGAAACAATGGCGTGCTCGACCGTGAGTCGACTTTTGCCGATCCCACCATCGTTAAGCTCCTCCAAACCCGCTTTATCCCCGTAGCCATTGATCAGGCCTACCAGCGGCGCCAAAAGGACAATGAAGGACGCTTCTACCAAAAGATTGCCAATCAGGGTCCGCGAAAGATAGGCCGCGGCACCACACAGGGGCTTTATACGGCTGATGCATCTGGAATGCTTTTGGCTTTTACCAACAACCGCGGAGCGCAACGCGTGCAACGCATGTTGCAAACGGCCCTGCAAAAGCATCAACCGGTGAAAGTGGCAGCTATCACGAAAGGGTCGCCGGATGCACGATACAACCCGCAGCCGCCCAAGGGCGGATTGGTGGTGCGTGTCACTTCCAAAATCCTAAGTGGCTACGAGGAGCCGGAGAATGAATTCCGCCGGATTTTCCAAACGTCTTTGGGACGCGATAACCTGTGGATTCGCGCCGACGAACACACCACGCTGGCCAGAGGCCAATTACCTAAAAGCTTACTTAAACGCCTCGCCCGTTATCACCTCGTCGATAACACCCGCGGTGAACCGACCATGTGGCGGGAAAACGAGATTGAAAAACTCGAAGGAAAAATCACAAACGGTCAATTGCGCGCAACGGTCCAGTTAAAAACCGCCAAGGGCGATCGCGGTTACGACACGCAGATTTTTGGGAAGATCGAAACAAAGAATGGCAAGATCACTCGCCTTGACCTCGTTGCCAAGGGGCAATTCTGGGGCGAAGGCGCCTACACCCGAAACGCACCCAAAGGTAAATTCCCTCTCGCCATCGCATTTACTTTGGCCGATGGCAAGGATACTGCCGACACCATCCCCCCCCAGGGTTCCAGAGGTTGGGTGCAGGGTTATATTCAATGAGAATCTCTGTTTTATTATTTTTTGTCACCGCCATCCAGTGGCTCAGTGCCGAGGATGCCGCCCGCACGGCTGTGAAGCGTGCTATTGGTCTCATTGAAAAAAGCGCGGCAACATATATTGAGGAACGTTCCTGTTTCTCCTGTCATCATCAGGCACTCACCGTTATGGCACTAAGCCAGAGCAAATTGGCCGGATTTACCATTCAAGATGAAATCGTTTCGGCGCAATCCAAATTCACCTTGGAATATTTCACTGACCGCAAGGATCGCCTCCCCAAGGGCGAGGGCGTTCCAGGAGGATCCTACAGTGCGGGCTATGCCCTTGCCGGATTGGCTGCAGCAAAAGAACCAGCCGATGAAACCACTCACGCCTTAATCCAGTATCTCATCAAAACACAAAAACCTGATGGCAGTTGGCGTATCCGTACCCATAGGCCACCACTGGAGAATAGCCACTTTACTGCCACCGCCTTAGGGCTTAAGGCCACGGCTCAAACCAAACACGCTGAGAAAGCCACACAATGGCTGGTGAAAAACCAAGCCAATACCAATGAAGATCACACCTACAAAATTCTCGGCCTGTACTGGGCCGGACTAAAAGAAGAAACCCACACTGCAGCTAAAGCTCTTTTAAAACTGCAACGTAAGGATGGAGGGTGGGCGCAATTACCGACGATGAATAGTGATGCTTATGCCACCGGCCAAGCCTTAACCGTGCTAAGACAAAGTGGATTTATCAAGATAGACTCTCCGCAATACAAACGCGGCACGCAATGGCTACTCAAAAACCAGAAGGCCGATGGCTCATGGCAGGTCAAGACCCGCAGTAAACCCATCCAGAAATATTTTGAAAGCGGTTTCCCTCATGGACAGGATCAATTTATCTCCATCAGTGCCACCTGCTGGGCGGTAATGGCTTTATTAAATCAATAGCTCTACCAATCGCCGTAAACCGGATTAGGAAGCATAAACTTGTGTGCCCCCCACTTGAGCTTGGAATCATCAGGAAAATCATGTGCGGCGTCGCCGAACCATGCCAGCACCTTCTGCGCACCGTATGACTTGATGCGGCCTTTGCCTTGCAGTACCTCGGCGCGGCGGAGATCCTTGCGGTCGTTGCGATCCTTGCGTAGCAGGTAAATGTCACTCTTGGCGCCGAGACCCAGTTGGTTCACGTTGGCGCGTGAGTGGTCGGTGTTTCGGGCATAACGGTTACTGATAAAGATAATCCGCCCATTCGGCAGCTTGCGCACCTTGGCGATGAATTCCTTGGCCCCCGGCACGAGTCCAGCTTTGCGCTCCGCTACCCAAACCTCCCAGGCCTCCTGTGTGTGCCCTTGCCCGCTGGCCTCCAACCGCCGTTGGTAACCGGAATTATCGAGCACGGTTTCATCCAAATCCATTACGATGGTCCACGGCCCCTTTTGCTTCTTGGCAGCAGCCGCAACCTTTTCCCAGGCATTGGCGTAAGTTTGTAAACAAACCGCCTGATACTCGCGCGACTTGGTTACCCAATTTAATGCCGTGGAAAAACTCGCAACCTTGGGGGCCTCGGCAGCCCGTGCGGTTAATGCGAAAAGAACCCCCATTACGACATAGGCACCCAACAGGCGCAAAAAGTTAGTGCTCATAGGCCCTGAGTCTGCCGCAATCTCACTTACACACAAGCCTGCAGCATCGGCTTGTGGAGTAACAAGGGCTCGGGTAGGATTAGCCGCATGAAACCAAGCTGCGGACTGCTTATTTTGTCCCTTTCCCTGCTGATTGGCTGTGGGAAGAAAGCGCCTGAGCGACAGGCCAATGTGCCGGACGCGAATCCACCGGCTCAACCTCCGGTCAAGGAGCCCA
>CAJWKQ010000018.1 GCA_913041895.1 uncultured Verrucomicrobiales bacterium | reverse complement strand
TGAGCCAGTGCCTCGAAATCGGCTGGGGTAAAGGTGGTTTGCAATCTCACGAAAGAATTTATACAGGCGACTTGCTAGCCAGAGCGACTCCTATTCTTAATTAAAAAACCACCACTGGAAGGCTCATCTTTTGGGCAGAGGACCAAACACGCATCCTTTTCGAATTAAACCGTTGTACAAGTTGAGCGGAAGGCTCTCCATTATAATCTTTCCGGTTAATTGTAGTAGATGGTTGCGAAAAGTTACCGTAGTGTGAGGAGGTATGCGACAGATTCTCTTGATGATTGGGTTGGTGGCTTTGGTGGGTTGTGGGAAGAAGGAACCCGGTCAACCCACTATGCCAAAATCCGAAATCACCAAGTCTGAACCGACCAAAGCCAAGGCAACCGCGGGGATCAAGCTATGGGAATTTTCACCGGGGAATGCGACCATCTCTACTGCCATCGGCTCTGATAGCACGGTTTACGTCGAGGCAACAGACAACAAGCTCTATGCCGTCAATGGCAAGACTGTTCCCTCCGGCGTACAAGTGGTGGCGCTAGGCAAAGGGATGTTTTCCGCAACCGTCTTTCAGGGTGGGAGTGGTAAATGAAACAACATTTGATTTGAAAGAAATTGAACAAAGAATGAGAAAGGCAAAATAATGACTGAAAATGAAAAAGCTTTGGAAGCCATCAACAATCGCATTGAAAGAATGGTAGGGTTGAACAAGCAAGGACACGAAGCCCTTGAAATTAAAATTGCTTTTGTTGAAGCCTCCAATCAAGCGCATTTGGAGGGTTTTGAAACACGAATTAAAAGCTTGGAAGAAAGAATTGAAAAGCTTGGTGGTTGATTAAATTTTATTCTAGGGAACAACTTGATAAGTACCTAGACCAACTCCTACTAGACTGCCTAAAAGCCAACCCTAAAAAGGAATAGAACATTTGTTTTTTGAAATCCATCTAACGTATCCAATAAGGATATAATGAGAGGGATATTTTTAAATATAAATAAGTAGGTGGTTGCAACGGTTAAAAATACTCTGTTTTTTCAAAGATTTATAGGACCGGATAAATCATAAAAACAGAAACGTATCCGTTTTCAAATAATCAAAAAAGGACGGTGCGCTCCTCCCCCGCCATCGGTTCTGATGGTACGGTTTACGTCGGGTCAGTGGACAAAAAGCTCTATGCCATCAAGACCGACTCCAAAGGCCTAGCCAAAAGCCCGTGGCCCATGCGCGGGCAGAATGCGCGGCATACGGGGCGTGCACCAACCAAGTAGCCCCCCTACTCTTCACTGGTTTCCTCCAACAAACCGCCCTGCGTGCGCACGTGGTGAAATAAATATTGCTGGGCGTAGCCGTGGTGCGGGGCGAAGTGCTTTTTGATAAAGGCCTGCAGCCGCTTTGGCTTGGGAGCGCGGCGGGGAAAGTAAAGTTGATGCAGGGCCTTGATGATCCAGGTATCGACGGGGAAGGCTTCGGGGAAGCCGTAGGCAAACAACAGGATGCAATCGGCGACCTTGGGCCCGATGCCGGGAAGGCGTTGAATTTCGGTGCAGGCCTCGTCGTAGGGCATTGCCCGTAGCGATTCGAGGTTGAGTTCACCGCGCGTGATCATTTGGGCGCTTCCTAGGAGGTATTTGGCACGGTAACCCATGCGGCAGGCGCGCAGTTCGGCCTCAGTGCAGGTGGCAATACGATCGGCGGTGGGGAAGGATTTCCAATTGTCACGTACCGGTTCACCAAATCGGTCGCACACCTCGCCGATGATTTGCTCTATCTGCACGATCTGTTTATTGGAAGAACAGATGAAACCGGCGAGAGTTTCCCAGGGATCCTGCTTCAGAAGGCGTAAACCATGACACGTGCCGCGCGCAGCGGCGAGATGCGGATCATCGGCGGGGAATCCGTCATAGATGGTTTGCAGATCGAGATCGAGCTGCAGGTAATCGCGCAGCCATTGCCAGTTGCCGATGGGGCGGGCAACGCGCGCGGTGATGGTTTGGCTGTTGGATTGGAGTCGAACCCAACGGCCGGTGAGGACGTTTTCCCACGTGTTTTCATGGCCATCCACTTCGCGCCAGCGAAAAGCTTGGCCGGAGGTGAGTGTGGCGGCGAGGTCGTAATCCGGCACCTCAAACGTGACGGTGGCTGCGGCCGCCATAGGTTAATAGGTGATCAGCGAATTGATCGGCGCACCGTTCATTTTTTCGCGGCCATTGAGGAAGCCCAGCTCAATTAGAAACCCGATCTCCACAATTTCCGCGCCGATCTTTTTGAGCAGGCTGACGGCCGCGGCGGCGGTGCCGCCGGTGGCGAGCAGGTCATCAAGCAACAATACCCGAGCTCCGGGTTGCAAGGCGTCCTGATGAATGGCCACAGTGGCTTCGCCGTACTCGAGGCTGTAGCTTTCCTCGTGGGTTTTCCACGGCAGCTTGCCTTTCTTGCGAACCGGCACAAAGCCGGTGCCGAGTTGCTTAGCAGCCGCGGCGGCAAAGATAAACCCACGCGCATCAATGCCCACACAAGCATCAATCCCAGCATCCTTGTGTTTATCTACTAAGAGATCAATCGCACCGGCAAAGAGCCGGGCGTCGCCGAGCACGGGGGTGATGTCTTTAAATTGAATGCCCGGCTGCGGGAAGTCGGGTACGTTTCGGATGGCGGCTTCGAGATCGCCGACGGTGACGTCGCTCATAGATTAATGTTGCTCGTGAATTTCCTCAACGTGGCTGATCATGCGTTTGAGCCGGCCGAGGGCTATATTTTGGATTTGGCGTACACGCTCACGGGTGACACCAAATTTCTTACCTACCACTTCTAGAGTTCGCGTCTCGCCACCATCATCCATGCCGAACCGAAACCGCAGAATCGCTGCCTCACGTTCATTAAGATGATCGAGCATTGAGTAGAGCATCTTCTTGACAGTTTTTTCCTCAAGATCCTCATAAGGATTATGCATGTGGTCATCCTCCACCACATCACCCAAAGTATCACTTTCGATTTCATCACCAAGCGGTGCATCCAATGACGCAGGCCGAATAGCGGCGGTTCGCAACTGTGATACCTTGGACGGAACCATATGCATCTCCTCAGCTAACTCTTCATCGGTAGGTTCACGTCCCAAGTCTTCCTGTAGTTTCATCGCTACACGGCGCATGCGGGAAATCTTGTCCACCAAATGCACAGGAAGGCGAATTGTCTTGGATTGATTCGCCAGCGCACGCTTGATGGATTGCTTGATCCACCACGATCCGTAAGTTGAAAGCTTGCCTCCTTTAGTAGGATCAAACCGCTTCACTGCCTTCATCAAACCCATATTGCCTTCATCAATGAGATCAAGAAGAGGCAAGCCAAGCCCCTCGTAATCACGAGCGATCTTAACGACCAACCTTAGATTAGCGTTAGTCAATTCCTGTTCTGCACTTTCGTCACCAGCTTTGATACGTACAGCCAACTCACATTCCTCTTCCACTGAGATAAGAGGATATTGGGCAATCTCATTTAAATAGAGATTAATGGATGAATTGGCACCATAAGAGCCAGTAGCATGATCGGGCTGTTTAATCCTCGTTATTACCGATGGTGCTTTCGCCTTTTTTTTACTTTTTGAAGCAGGACCTTTCTTACGGAGAGGTCGGCTCTTAGGCTTTTTATCCGATTTACGGGATGAAGGCATTGCCTCTGAAATTATCGATTCCCCTTCTGGGAGCAAGAAAATAGACATAGCTCAGTAATATTAATGTCACATTTAAGACAATATACACAATTTTTTTAATGCGCCAGAGAGGCAGATCAACAGCCAAAACACCGATCACCAGCATCACCCAACCCGGGGACAATATAACCTTTTTCATTTAGGCAGTCGTCGAGGGCAGCTGTAATAATCGATGCCTTAGGAAACGCTTTTCGTAAAGCCCGCACTCCTTCAGGCGAAGCTAAAGCGTGCATGAATTTAAGCCTCTTAGCTCCCCGTTTCTCAAGCAAGCGCCCTGCAGCAATGGCACTACCTCCGGTGGCAAGCATGGGGTCACACACAATTATTTCAAAGCGACCCAGTCGTCTCGGAATTTTCTCTAAATAAGTTTCTGGCTCAAGACTCTGTTCATCCCTCACCATTCCGAGATAACCAATCTGCGCTTCGGGCAAGAGCTGGTCCGCAAGTCCTATCAATCCCTGTCCCGCACGTAAAATTGGCACGAGCAGAATATCCCGAGCAAGCACCTGTGCCTTGGTTTGAGATAAAGGGGTTTGAATCCGTTTAGACTTGGTGTCCATATCACGGATTGCCTCCTGAAGAATTATCAATCCAAGCTGACCTAAAGCACGCCGAAACAATTCTGTATTTGTCCTCTTGTCACGTATAGTGGCTAACCGTGCCTGGGCCAAAGGATGGTCGATGAGGGTGCAGTCTTTCACTTTGAATAGAGATGGGTCGAAAGATAGTAAGGCACCCCAGGACGTAACTGCGGAATATCCAGTCCTAAATCCACCTTAATGGTGGCCGACCCTCTATCTTCCTGTGCACTCCCTAACAGCTGGAAGAAATTACCAAAATTTAGGGGCGGTTCATTTTGAATCAAACGTGCTTTGCCTTCCGTTATACCGAGGTATTGCTCAGTAAACTGCACCGCATCATCAAAATTACCTGTCTTGTCAACGAACCCGTACTTTTTTGCATCTGAGCCGGTTATAATCCGACCATCAGCATATTCCTTCCATCCCGTAGTCAGTTCAGTCATATCCTTTTCGGTACGGTTGCCCTTTTTAGCGCGCCCTTCCTCAACTACATTTAAGAAAGCTTTGTAGGTCTGATCGATGAACTCGGTTAGAATCTTATCCTGTTCAGGAGGCACCTCAGGCGAATTAAAAGGCGATAACATATCTTTATTTTTACCACTCGTATAAGTTACCGGCTTCACTCCTACCTTATCCATAAGTCCGTGAAAATTTACCGACTGCATAATCACACCAATTGAACCCGTGATAGTCAGCTCATTAGCAAAAATATATCGACTGGGTGCGGCCACATAATATCCCCCGCTCGCAGCCATTCCTCCCATAGAAGCAATAACCGGTTTATCTATATTTGGATCAACCTCAAACTCACGAATTGATCTAGCGATCTCATCAGAAGCCATAACCTCCCCTCCTGGTGAATCAATGCGAAGGATTACTGCCTTTACACGCTCATCGTCAGCCGCCAATTGGAGCTGTTTTTTAATATTAGAAACCATATCTGACGGCCCATAACTCGTGATCACACCGGCTATATCAATCACCGCAATCCGGTTATCGGTTTCACCATTGCGTATTGTGACCTCAGTAAATTGTGTTTTGCCAGCTCCTGCCATTTGGTTTGTAAATTCACTGAACATGGATAGCCCTAAACCACCAATAACGCAGAACCCGGCGATAATGAATAATGTCACGGGCAAAATCACTCGACTGCCAACTTGGCTGGATTTAGAAATATTTTGCGGTTGTTGCGGCGGCAAAACAGGAGGAGTTCCACTGTCATCTGGATCGCTCATAGGCTCAGAATAATGTGTACAATCAGTTGCGACAAGCACCTGATTTGCCCCTTGACGAACCACCACCTCCCAACTAATCTGGAGGAGACAGGTGGGTTTGGCTGTGAAATCAGCTGCAGAAAGTCGGTTAAAAACCGGCTTTTTTGTTCCCCGAATGGGGTTAGCCAACTTGTCCAAATACGTACTAAGCTAATGGAAAATGGAGTAAACAGCGCTGAATTACAGGCACTTTTAGATTATTACGAAAAGGAAAAGGGCATTGCCCGTGATGCCCTCAATGAGGCTATTAAAGAGGCGTTAGAAGCTGCGGCAAAAAAAGCAATTGGGGCAAGTCGCGACCTCAGAGTAGAAACAGATCCAAAATCCGGGCAACTTCGTGCATACGCCAAGCTCGTAGTGGTTGATCGGGTTACCAATCCGCAGGATGAAATCTCACGCTTTGATGCCCTCCAGATCGTAGACGAAGCTAGTGTAGGAGATGAAATCGAAAAAGAGGTCACACCCAACGGTTTTGGACGGATTGCCGCCCAGTATGCTAGCCAAAACCTCAAACAACATCTACGTCGGGCGGAAAAAGCACTCATTTTTGATGAATTCAAAGATCGGGTTGGAGATATTGTTAGAGGGACCGTAAGACGGTTTGAACGGAGCGATGTAATTATTGATCTAGGCCGTTATGAGGCAAGCTTACCCAGCCGTGAGAGGGTTCCAATTGAAGAATATCAACCGGGAGAACAGCTGCGCTGCTTTGTTAAGGCCGTCGAAGAAACCGGACGTGGCCCTGAAATCGTACTCTCCCGGTCAGCGCCTGAATTTGTGGTTAAATTATTCACCCTGGAAGTCTCAGAAATTGCAGATGGCACAGTGCAAATTATTTCAGTAGCACGTGAACCCGGCTGGCGCACAAAACTTGCCGTGCACTCGGATGATGAACGAGTTGACCCAGTTGGAGCCTGCGTTGGACTACGAGGCCAACGGGTAAAAAATATTGTCCGTGAGCTAAACAATGAAAAAGTGGATATCATTCACTGGAACCCAGACATACGTGAATTTGTTGCGGAAGCTTTGAAACCGGCTGAGCTACGTGAGGTCGAGGTAAACGAATCAGATAAGCGGATTCAGGTTTGGGTCTCAGAAGACCAGCTTTCTCTTGCTATAGGCAAACGTGGCCAAAATGCCCGACTGGCCTCTCGGCTAACCGGTTGGCAAATTGATATTGATGCTGAAGCAGTTGAGACGCTGACCTTTGACGATCAGGTTGCAGATGCTGTTAACTCCCTCTCTTCTCTGCCCGGAATAAGTCAAGAACTTGCACAGACACTCGTTAATAGTGGCTTTCATTCTGTCAACGACCTAAAGCAAATCGAACCCGGTGATCTAGATGGGATTTCCGGTTTGGAAGAGCATACTGAACTTATCATTGCTGCGGCCAGCGGCCAAATCTCTGAAAAAGTCGATACAATGGAAGAGACCAATGAACCAAAGTTACTAGAGGAACCAGAGGTGGAACCCATCCCTTCTGAAGAGCAATTTAGAGATTCAGAACCTGAGGAAGGACTGTTAGCAGAGGATGACAAAGACACTGAGGAAATCCCTCAAACCGAAGATTTTCCAAATACGGATAACCCCAAGGATACTAAATAAAGAATAAGACTTCGACTGATTCATGCCCGTTCGAATTTACGAAATTGCCAAAAGTCTAAGTGTTCAGAGTAAAGACGTTCTGGCAAAAGCCAAGGAGTTAAACATCTCCAATGCCAAAGTTGCCTCCAGTTCACTAGACAAAATCACTGCTGAATACCTTGAGGAACAACTATCTAAGGAGTTAAAGCCCACTGAGTCTGAAACTCCAAATGAATCTGAATCTTCCACTAAAGCAGCTCCTGTTGAAGAATCCCCCAGCGGACCCGTTTTGATCGTAGCCGACGAACCGAAACCAGAAGAAACGGAGGCAGAAAGTGAAATCGGCTCGGACGACGGAGAGACTCCCCCATCGAAGCAAGAGGAGTCCGTGGCAACCGAAACCACAGAAAGCGATAAGCAAGAGACTGCCGACGGATCCTCTGAACCCGAAACTCCGACCGGACCAAAGGTAGGACAACATGTTGGATTCGTTGATTTGGGCGGCATGCCAACCCGGCGAGAGCCCAGACGCCGTGAGAAAAAAGACCCCAAAACGAAAGCCGCACCTCTCAACAAAAAAGCCACCGACACCCCTACCCGCCCCGGGGCGCCTAAGTTCACGGCCAAAGCCGACGCACCAGTTATAACGCTCAAGCCACCAATCATGGTTCGCGAACTCGCCGAAGCCATCAACCGCAAACCATTCCAACTCATTGCCGATCTTATGCAGCTTGGCGTGTTTGCAAACGTCAACCAAGCCATTGATGAACCGACTGCCCAGCAGCTTTGTGCCAAGAACGGGTTCAAATTTGAAGCCAAGAAACGCCAACGCGACGCCGCCGCCCCATCTCCAGCACAAGAAAAGAAACTAGAACTGGACATTGATGATGATGAAAAAGACCTAAAGCCAAGACCGCCGGTCGTGGCGGTAATGGGCCATGTGGACCATGGCAAAACCACTTTGCTTGACGCCATTAGAAAAGCTGATGTCGTATCCGGAGAAGCTGGGGGAATTACTCAGCACATAGGTGCCTATTCAATTGACGTGCCGCACCCGGAAAACAAAAAACGACTAGAACCTATTACTTTTCTAGACACACCGGGGCACGCCGCATTTAGTGCTATGCGCGCGAGAGGAGCCAACGTAACTGACATGATTGTGCTAGTAGTAGCTGCTGATGATGGAATGATGCCTCAAACCATAGAGTCGGTTAATCACGCAAAGGCATCTGGGGCGACGATTATCGTTGCCGTTAATAAGTGCGATCTCCCAGCGGCAAACCCAGCGCGGCCTCGGGAGCAGCTGGCTGAACACGGACTCGGCGCAGAAGATTGGGGAGGTGACACTCTCTATGTGGATGTATCAGCCGTTAAAGGTGAAGGCGTAAATAAACTTCTCGATGCAATTTTGTTGCAAGCTGAACTGCTTGAACTGAAGGCTAACCCGAATCGACGAGCAGTAGGCAATGTCATTGAATCAGGAATGGAGCAAGGAGGGCCTACCGCCACAGTTCTAGTACGAAAAGGCACTCTTAATGTAGGTGATATTGTAATTTGCGGCCAACACTATGGAAAGGCACGCGCCCTAATTAACGAAGATGGCCAGCGGATGAAGATTGCAGGCCCTTCCTATGCAGTAAAGCTTCTCGGTTTAAACGGAGTCCCCGAGGCTGGTGATGAATTCAACTCAGTAGACAACGAAAAAGCTGCCCGAGATCTAGCAGAGGAACGAGGCACTGCTGCCCACAAAGAGAAATTGGAAGGAAGAGCAGCTGGGATAACATTGGAGAATCTTTTCGACCAAATAGACGCTTCCGCAACCAAAACCTTAAAAGTGATTGTAAAAGCTGATACTCAAGGATCTGTTGAAGCAATCGTTGAATCATTGACCAAAATTGAAAGTGAAAAAGTCGATATGGAAGTCATCCATAGCGCCGTAGGCACAGTCACTGAAAGTGATGTCCATTTAGCAGCTGGATCACAGGCTGTTATTCTTGGATTCCACACGCGCGTTGACAAGACCGCCCCAGATGCAGCAAAGGCCCACGGAGTGCAAATCAAACAATACAAAATTATCTATGAGCTCATCGATGAAGTGAAAGATGCCATGGCGGGTCTCCTCGACCCGATCGAAAAGACCATTGTGATAGGAACCGCAGAAGTCCGCCAATTATTCCCCTTAAGCAAAGGTGGACATGTAGCTGGATGTATGGTTACCGACGGACATATCAAAAGAGGCAATGTGCGGGTAATGCGTGGAAACAAAGAACTCTTTGCTGGCCCCATCCATACGTTGCGTCGATTCAAGGACAATGTGGATGTCGTTAGATCAGGCATGGACTGTGGCATTCGAGTCGACGGATATGATAACTACGAGGAAGGCGATATCATTCAATCCGTCACCACTGAAAAAGTTGCAGCCACTCTTTAAGCAAAACAGACTTTATAATGCCCTCGCTCCGTCATGAACGAGTTCGTGAGCTGCTGAAGCGCACAATCGGTAATATCCTCAGAAGAGAATTTAACACTTCAGAACACGGCCTAGTGAGCGTAAATGATGTGGGTGTAGCGAATGACCTTCATTCAGCTACGGTGTTTGTGAGCGTTCTAGGGAGCAAAACTCAAAGAGATGCCACAGCCCAACGCCTAACGCAAGATCGATCCCATTTCCAATATATATTCGGCAAGGAGATGGTATTAAAATATACACCCAAAATCAAATTTGAACTAAGTGACGCCATTGCCGAAGGGGACCGGGTGTTATCATTGCTCGATGAGCTCGAAGAAAAAAGCAAACCAAACCAGTGAAAAAGCGCCTCAAAATTTTGGAAAAAATAATCCACGAGCTCAAGGCTTCTACAACTGTGGCTGTTGCAGGGCACATGCGGCCAGATGGTGATTGCATTGGCAGCCAAATGGCTGTGGCCTATGCATTGAAAAACTCCGGCAAGAAAGTAACCGTGTTTAATCAGGACAAAATGCCAAAAAAGCTGGCATTCTTGGATCCGGAAAAAATTTTAATAGGTCCAAACACCCCCGCCTTATACGACACCGTGATCGCAACCGACTGCGCAAATTACGAGAGAATGGGCACAGTGTGTGAGAGCATTAGCAAACGAAAGACTTTGATCAATATTGACCACCACGGATCCAATTCGCGTTATGGTGACATCAATTGGATCGACGCTAGGTCTGCCAGCAGCGGTGAACTCATCTTCAGACTTATCAAACAAGCAAATTGGACCATTACCCCATTAATTGCCGATTGTCTTTTTACCGCCATTAGTACCGATACTGGGAGTTTCCAATATGCCACAACTCAACCTTCAACCTATCAAACCGCTGCTGAACTGGTCAAGAGAGGAGCAAATGTTGGCCGCATCTGCGAAGAGGTTTACCAAAGCTATCCGCTCTCTAGAGTAAAGCTGTTAAAACATTTATACAACAGCTTTAAACTAATTGAGAAAAATCAAATTGGATTTTTCTGGATTCGGAAGTCCGACTACAAACAAGCTAGGGCGGCACCTGATGAAAGTGAAGGACTCATTGATCATATACGGGATATTCAAGGAGTGAAGATAGCTTGTCTTTTTGAAGAAATTGAGCCTGAAATTACTCGAGTAAGTCTACGTTCTAAACTACCAGAATTAGACGTTTCAACCATCGCTGTGTCTTTTGGCGGTGGAGGCCATCAATCTGCTGCCGGCGTACGTGTAAATGGCAAGCAGCAAACCATACAGCGAAAGGTGATTTGCGCCTTAAAAGAAGCCCTGTCAAAAAGCCGACCGTAAAATGCCCCATATCCCTCACTATCAGGATAACAACCTCAGTGGTGCGTTGTTAATCAATAAACCAGCTGGCCCAACTTCACACGATGTTGTTGACATTATCCGGGGCCAATATGGCACAAAAAAAATTGGCCACTGCGGAACCCTTGACCCAGCCGCGACAGGACTACTAGTTCTTCTGATTGGCAAAGCCACCAAGCTCTCAAATAAACTCACCGCTGAGCACAAGACATATGAGGGAACCATTGAGCTCGGGACAATCACCGATAGTTACGATGCACAGGGCACTGTCATAAGTAAAGGTGACATCCCCAATTTGAACTGCGAAGATCTCAATACACACACGCAAAATTTTAAAGGTGATATACAGCAAAAACCACCTATGGTCTCGGCAGTAAAAAAAAATGGGGTTCCACTATATAAATTAGCTCGCAAAGGTAAAACTATCGAGCGAGAGCCCAAGTCAGTACATATATTTTCATTTGATTTTTTGGATTACAACACCCCAGTCGGCAGGTTCTGTATTCATTGCTCCAAAGGCACCTACGTTCGTAGCCTGGCCCATGAGCTAGGGCAACAACTTGGATGCGGAGGGCATCTGCGCACTCTACACAGGACTAAATCGGGTTCTTTTGACATTAAAGACTCAATAAAACTGGAGGAACTCGTTTTACTTTCTGATCTAGAACTCCATAGCCGCATACTCCCTTTGAAGGAGCTGACTCGCTCCCTGCAATCAGTATGAGAACACTTACTGACGCCCGCGAGCTGCATCCACTAAACGGAAGAGTTTGCTGCGCAATCGGAATGTTTGATGGAGTACATCTCGGCCACCAACAAGTAATCCGACAAGCTGCTTCAGATGCCCACCAACTGGAAGCTACCTCACTGTGTATTACCTTTGACCAGCACCCTGCGAGAGTAGTTTCACCAGAGAAAGCACCCCTTTTAATCCAGAATCAAAAACAAAGGCTTGCTGCAATTGAAACACTGGGCATAGAAGCGGCGCTCATACTTCCTTTCGATGAAGCAATGAGCCAAATCTCAGGTGAGGCATTTATCCGTGGACTCTCCATTGACCTTAGCCATGTTAGCTCTATTTGCGTTGGTTCAAACTTCACTTTCGGACATCAGCGCTCTGGCAACTTGGAAGTCCTTCAGAAGCTTGGACATGAACTCAATTTTACCACCCATGGATTAGCCAGCGTCTCACTTGACGGGCAAACAGTAAGCAGTACACGCATCAGAGAAGCTATTAGCAATGGACACCTTGATGCGGCTGGGCAGATGATGGGACGTGAGTATGCCCTGTCAGGAATTGTCATCCCAGGTGACCAGCAAGGCCGCCAGCTGGGGTTTCCAACTGCAAACCTAAATGTAAGGGACCTCTGCACCCCTCCACACGGCGTTTATGCCGCTCATGCAGAGGTAAATGGAAAATCTTTCCGAGCCGCAGTAAACATTGGCTTCCGCCCAACTTTAAAGAATCCACACCCTTCCCTCCATGTAGAAGCACATTTATTGGACTTTGCTGAGGATATTTACGAACAAATCTGTACCTTGAACTTTGTCGGTAAATTGCGAGATGAACAGGATTTTGAGACAATTGATGACTTAAAAGCACAGATAGAAAAAGATGTCATTCAGGCACAATATCTCTTCACTCAGCTTTAAATCGGCGCTATTGTTTCCTTCATGCCCAGCAAAGTCTATGAGTACAAAGGCTGCAATACCTGCCGTAAGGCACTCAAATGGCTTGAAAACAAACAGGTGGATTGCAGGCTAATCCCCATACGCAAAATCCCTCCCAACAAAGTCGAAATTCGACGTATGCTTAAATCCTATAATGGGAATATTCGCAAGCTCTTCAACACATCTGGTGTCGACTATAAGAAGCTTAAACTTAAGGATAATCTTCCAAAGCTTTCAGAAGCCCAGTTGATCGATATGCTTAATACCAACGGTAATCTGGTGAAGCGACCTTTTGTCATCAACAAAGGCGGAGGGCTAGTCGGATTTAAGGAGAAGGAATGGGCTGATTTTTTCGGCCTTTAGCATTTAGGCCTTAGCCGTTACCCTCCCGTTATGAATCGGGACGAAATCGAGGCAGCCAACCAACAGGTAATCGAAGCGGGGGCATTTGTAAAACCACTGCTCGAAGAAACTGGCAAAGTTATTGTTGGGCAATCTTACCTGATGGAAAGACTGGTAATCAGTCTACTTGCCAATGGCCATGTGCTGCTCGAAGGTGTGCCTGGCCTAGCCAAGACACTGGCCATTAAGACCTTATCTGATACAATAAGTGTCGACTTCTCCAGAATTCAATTCACCCCTGACATGTTGCCTGCCGATGTCACCGGAACACAAATATACAATCCGCAATCAGGCGAATTCACTACTCGTCAGGGACCGGTATTTGCCAACCTAGTGCTTGCTGATGAGATTAATCGTGCTCCGGCAAAGGTTCAGAGTGCTTTACTTGAGGCAATGCAGGAAAAACAGGTTACCATCGGTCAAACCACCTATCCACTGCCCCTACCCTTTCTAGTATTGGCTACCGAAAATCCGATTGAGCAGGAAGGAACCTACCCCTTACCTGAAGCACAAGTAGACCGGTTCATGCTTAAGGTCGTTATTGATTATCCCGAATGGGATGAGGAACGGCGTATTCTTGATGACTGGGCCAAGACCGAAGGACTACCTGAAGCATCCCAAGTGGTCACGTCAGAGCAAATTCTTTCCGCAAGAAAGGTAGTAGACTCCATCTACGTAGATGACAAGGTGAAAGATTACATTGTCAATCTGGTATGTGCCACACGTGATTCGGAGAAATACAAGATACCAGCCAAGGACCTGATCGATCTAGGAGCGTCCCCCCGGGCCACAATTTTTCTCACACTCGCTGCCAAATCCCATGCCTTTATTCATGGCCGTGGCTATGTGACTCCGCAGGATGTAAAAAGCATTGCCATGGATGTATTGCGACATCGTGTTCACATTTCCTATGAGGCGGAAGCGCAGGAAAAATCCAGTGAAGATGTCGTTCAGCTACTGCTGGACCACCTCCCGGTCCCTTAATTCTCCATGAACCTTCCCGAACTTCAGGCCAAAGTGCGGCAAATCGAGATTCGCACACGGCGCTTGGTTAGCGATTTAATGATCGGTCAATACCAGAGTGTCTTCAAGGGGCAAGGCATGGATTTTGATGACATCCGCGAATATCAGCCAGGCGACGAAGTTCGCCACATTGACTGGAATGTCACTGCCAGACTCAATCAACCCTTTATAAAGCAATATGTCGAGGAACGCGAACTCACAATCATGCTAGTGATCGACCTCAGTGCCTCAGGTGTCTTTGGAAGCGGCAAACAAACCAAACGCGATCTGATTGCAGAAGTATCCGCCTTGCTTGCGTTTGCTGCCCAACGCAATAACGATAAGATTGGACTAACCCTCTTCACCGAGCGCGTGGAAAAATATATTGCACCTGCCAAGGGCAATCGACATGTCCTCCGGATGGTAAGAGATATTCTAGATTACACACCAGATCTCCAAGGTGGAGATTTACAACATTGCCTTCAACATCTACAAAAGACCTTCCGGAGACGGGCGGTGATGGTGGTGCTTTCAGACTTTCTTGACCCACTACCTGTATCATCATTGCAACAGGCCAAGCGCCGACATGACGTAATTGCTATTCAAATCACCGACCCCCGTGAGGAAACTCTTCCTGCATTGGGCCAGATCACCATGGAGGATGCTGAGACAGGTGAAGTTGGAGAAATAACCCTTCGCAGCGATCAGGAGCTTTCAGCATTCAGCAAACACCAAGCCCAACTGCAAGCAAAACTAGAGCAACAATTAAGCAGTAGAGGAATCGACCACATTCGTCTGCGCACTGATAAACCATACGTCCCTCGCCTATCCAAGTTTTTCCGTACGCGTCTGAAACGCCAACGCCAAACATGAACGATTCAAACGAACTTGATATTCTGGAAATCAAACCGCCGTTAGATTTGGAGACTGGCGAAGGATCAAACACAATGCTATGGCTGCTGCTATTGCTCGTCGCGGGTACCGCTCTGCTTTTTTGGGCACTGCGTAAGCCAACTCAAGCACCAGTCCTCCCAAAACCTGATGCAATAGCTCAACGCAAGCTGAGGGAAGTGTGGGCACTTCTTGGAACTCCAGCATTGTTTATCGAAGCAACAGCAGACATCCTGCGTGCATACTTGGAGGAACGGTTTAACGCACATGCCCCAGAACGGACGACTGAAGAGTTTCTCGGCGAACTTAAGCAAATGCCTCAAATGACCGGAGAACAAAAGAAATTACTCGCTCAATTTCTAAGATACTGTGACTTCCCTAAGTTTGCCCGCTTGGACCCTTCTGAAGAAGAATGTCGCAAACTCCATGCTGTGGCAGTAAAAATAGTGAACGAAACAGCGCCCACCCTTCCCGGCAGCCTGCCTCCGAGAATTGAGCCTCCGCAATTAAATGCATGAGTGATTTCACCTTCTCAGAACCAGCTTGGTTGTGGCTTATGCTACTACTCCCGTTAGCTGGCTGGCTAAAAGGAGCAACAGGATCTCCCCCGGCAGTACTTTATTCGTCATTGTCATTGGTGCGTCGCTTCCAAAAAATAGCCCCCCAACGTGCTGGTAAATTTCTCTGGTTATTGCGCTGGCTTGCCTTGATAGGTTTCATCCTCACCCTAGCAAGACCACAATGGGGAGAAGGCAAACAACGCATCCGGGCCAGTGGAATTGATATTGTGTTATCCATGGACTTGTCCGACAGCATGCTGGCCGAAGATTTCAAACGAATGGGACGGGATGCAAATAGACTGGATGTTAGTAAGGAGGTGTTGGAAGAATTTATAAACGGCAGGCCCAGTGACCGGATTGGCCTTATAGCCTTTTCGGGTAAAGCATACATCGCTAGCCCTCCCACCTTAAACCATGCATTCCTCCTGGAAAATCTGGAACGTTTTACCACAGATACAGTCCCAGAGGAGGGAACGGCCATCGGATCAGGAATTAGTGCAGCCATCAACCGACTGCGTGAGATCAAAGACTCAAAAAGTAGAATTGTAATACTAATGACCGACGGAGAGGAAAACACCGGTAAAATCAAGGGACGTGAGGCCGCGACCGCAGCAGCGGCTATGGGAATAAAAATCTACACCATCGGCATCGGAAAAGATGGCACAATGTTATATCTGCCCGGACAGTTTGGATTCAGAAGACCGGTCCAATTAGTGGGCATCGACGAAGACAGCTTGCGAGAAATTGCATCCAAAACAGGAGGTAAATATTTTCGAGCAGAAAGCACTGAAGCTTTACGTGCTGTCTATAAGGAGATTGACCAACTGGAAAAGACTGAACGTGAAGAACAGAGATACCTTCAGTATCACGATCTTTTTCGCACCTTTCTTGGTATCAGCATGGGACTACTGGTTCTTGACCTGATATTGAATTATACTCTCTTGAGAAAACTGCCATGAATTGGGGACATCCAAACTACATTTATTTTGGGGTTTTTCTAGCCCTTATGATCCTCGCTGGGAGTCTAGCCGCATGGTTCCAGCGAGAACGGGTATTGGCACTTTTTGTTAGTAAAGACCGCGTCAAAGAATTGACTTCCCACATGCCCACCTGGGAATACTGTACCCGGTCTGTTCTTATTATCAGCGCTGTGATCTTGGGTAGCTTAGCCTTAGCTTCTCCTCGCTGGGGTTATGTTTTGGAAAAATCCAATGCAACTTCACTTGATATTATCATAGCCGTAGATACTTCGCGAAGCATGCTTGCCGAAGATCTTTCTCCCAACAGGATGAAACGCACGCAACTCGCGATTCAGGAATTAATGAAATTGGGTCAAGGAGATCGCTTTGGCTTAATACCGTTCGCCGGATCGGCTTTTTTGCAATGCCCGCTTACCGTCGATCAAGAGGCTTTACGCCAACATGTCAATCTTATCAATGTAGACCTCATCCCCAACGGCGGCACAAATCTTGGCGAAGCCATCAAGGCCGCATCAGAATCATTTGCCGAGCATGAAGAAGATAGTCATAAAGTTTTAGTCCTATTTTCCGATGGAGAAGACCACGATCCAAATGCTCTAACAGTCGCAGAAGAGGCCGGCAGTGAAGGAATGCGGATTTTCACAATTGGAGTAGGCACCAATGAAGGGGAGTTAATTCCTGTAAAATATTGCCCCGGTTGCGATTCAGCAAACACTCCCACCAGAAGCAGGTGTCGCATATGTAATGCCTACCTTCTGAGACAACAGCAATTCATGAGAGATGAAGAAGGCAATGTCGTCAGGAGTAGAATCAATGAAAACATGCTAGAGGATATTGCTGAGTCAACTGGCGGCTTTTACCTGCAACTAGCTGGTGCACACACCATGGAAGTTCTGTATAAAAATGGACTCGCACCTTTGCCAAAATCAGAGAATAATAGCGCCATGGTGAGGCGCCAAAAGGAACGTTATCAATGGCCACTGGCCGGTGCTCTTTTACTATTGCTGGTGGAAATGTTTTGGCCACGAGGCAGAAAGACTCGTACAGGGACCGTTACATCAACTCTAGCCCTATTGTGTCTATTAGTCTTGCCGACCCACGCAGCCACCTTAAAGCAGGCCAAAGAGAACTATCAGCGTGGCGAATACGCTCTAGCTCTAAGGGATTACGAAGATATTCTCAAACTTAACCCTGGCGACTCAAAGCTACATTACAACGCAGGAACTGCAGCTTACAAAACAGGCAAATACAACGAGGCTGCCAAGCATTTCCGAGGCTCCCTACGTACATCTGACCTAGAGATTCAACACAGTGCCTTTTATAATCTAGGCAACACTCACTACCGTCTTGGCAGCCAAATGCGACGCCCAGAAGACCAAATCCCTGCCTGGGAAGAAGCAGCCCGATATTTCAAGGCCGCCAGTCAATTAAATCCTGAGGATGATTCGGCGAAGCGCAACCTAAAGTTTGTTCGCGATAAAATTGAAGAAGCAAAACGTAAACTGGAACAGCTCTCAGACGAATTACCACTGGATGGAGTCACACGTTTCAAAAACCAAGAAGACAAAAAATTTGCGTTACGGATTTTCCCGCCAAAACGTGAATTAATCCCCGAAAGACCTTATTGGAGAATGTTTACGTTGGACCACTATGATCATGGTGTCGCAAAAGTCTCTGAATCTTTGCAAGCGCGGGCTAGGAGCACCCGCATTCCCCCGGCAGAATATGGAGGGCGTGAACCCATAGAAGAAATATTGCCCGGTCAATGGCGCTTTCGTTTTGAACCCCTCTTCAGCGAGTTCCTTCCGATCAATGGACCTTTTGCCAACGCCCAAGTAGAAGAAAACTTTTGGAAATACAACCCCGTTGTCCTTCAGGCAAAACTCAAAAGTGTGCCTACCCACGCCGTGAATTATACAGTAATTGACCCAACAGATAATTTACGACTTGCCCCAAGCCCATTGGACGATCCCTTACGTCCGGAAAAGGAAAATGATTTTACCGTGGAACGTGAGGAAATCTACCCATTCACCACTCGTGCTTTGGATTTAAAGGAAACGGACATGAGTCGGCTATTGCTTGCTCTTGGTGACTTCACCGAGGATAAACAACTACCCTTGGAAACATTTAATGAAGCCTGCATCCAATGGCTTCATAAACGACACAAATACACCCGACAAACTCGAATCCCTGAGGATAAGGAAAATGATCCTGTGGTGCGTTGGATGATGTCAGAAGAGCCCGGGCACTGTGAATATTTTGCCTACAGCTACGTTCTTCTCGCGCGTTCGGCCGGCTTCCCCGCAAGAATAGTATGTGGCTTTGCTGGAGGCGAGTGGGATGATAAAACACAGAGCTGGACCAATGAACAGACAGATGCGCACGCGTGGGCTGAAGTCTTTGATGGCAAGCAGTGGCTTAGAGTAGACCCCACCCCTCCCGAAGACGGACAGGGGGAAGGCGAAGAACCACAGCAAAACCAGAATAATGGACAAGGTCAAAACCCCGACCAACAAGATGGCGAGGGCAACCCCGAAAACCCACAAAATCAACAAGGGGAAAACCCTAATGGTGAGGAGCCCAATGAAGACCGCGATGAAGGAGAGTTACCTGAAGAACTATTAGAAACCCTTCGCCAAGCCCAACAACTTCTAGACGCCCTTAAAACCGACGAAAAACCCCTCGGCTCATTGGAAGCTAAAGAGGGCCGGCTTGGACGAAGAATACAAAGAAACAAAAAAGATTGGTGATGAAGCTATCCCCACTATTCCTTTTTTTGTTCCCTCTTAATCTTGTGGCCGCAACCCTAACCGGCACCCTTAAACCTTCAGCAGTTAATCTTGGTAATAGCGCCATCCTTACCTTGAGATATGAAGGAGGAACTACTAGTACTGTTCAACAAACAACAACCCCGAAGAATTTGGCCCTGACATTAGTATCCAGCGGCGAAGAAATCAGCCTTGTTAATGGTCAGAAAAAAATCAGCTCAACCTTCACCTATAAAGTTACCCCCCGGGTAGCAGGTCGCTTCTTTGTCCCTGCTTTCAAAACTAATGTGAATGGCAAAGAAACCCAAAGCGACCCCCTACCACTAACGGTGTTTAATTCCGATGGCAGTGATCTTCTTAAAAACACGGATACCCAACCTCCTTCTGCTCTCTTGCGAGTCAGCACACCGGCAAAGAGTATTTATGTTGGTGAGGTGTTTCCCGTTGCCATGGAACTACTCGGCCGAGGCTTACTCGGGGGCGGCCAACTTCCGGTTCCGCAAGTAGCAACTAAGGGTGTCCGTTTTACCAGAATAAGACCCAATTACAGAAGCACCCGCGGGCGCTCCATTGGGAGCGCTTACTACCCAATTGCATTTCTTTTTGACACCGGAGCTATAGCGATGAAACCGGGAAAGATGAATTTGACGTTTGAACTAGACGTTATAGTGCAGGACGCTCGTAGAAGCGTTTTCCCTGAAAGACAAAAGCTCCACCTTACCAGCGAACCTATTGAATTAGAAGTTATCGCTCTGCCAAAAGAAAATCAGCCGGAAAATTTCAACGGCAGCGTGGGTCAATATTTGATGAGTGCGTCGGCTAAGCCCACCCGAGTTAAGGTGGGCGACCCCATTGAATTATCTATCACTTTATCAGGTCAGGGTGCTTTGGATAATGCATCTGTCCCAGAACCCGACACCTGGGATAACTTCAAAACCTACCCGGCAACGAGCCAAATTCAGTATACCGACATTCGACATTTGAATTCCCGTAAAACATTTCAACGCATGATCGTTCCCACTTTGCCCACTCTCACACAATTACCCACCTTAAAATTTAGCTATTTCGACCCGCGCAAAGAACAGTATGTTACACTAACCACACCTCCCATACCTATTGAAGTTACTGGTTCAGCTATGCCTTCCAACCCAATAGACTCCCCTCCCGTCCCCAACGAACCCCAAACAGCCGAAAACACACCAAACATACGCACAATTAAAAGTGCTCCGGGACAATTAGCTAGAATACAACCACCTTTAATTGCCCGACCATGGTTTTTAGCAATTCCAGCAACGGGTCTTTTCGCGTTCCTAGCAGCCTTTGCCTTCCGAAAACGCGTTGAATATCTTGAAAATAATCCGGATGTAGCCCGCAAATTACACGTTGAACGTGTTACCCGCAAAACAATGCGCAGCTTAAATTCTTCCGAAACTCAAAATGACCCAAATGCGTTCTTTGCCGGCGTGCAATTAATTCTACGCGAAAATATAGGCATCACTATTGATCGGCCTGCCGAAGGAATTACTCTCAAAACCATGAAGGACTCCGGCCTGAGTCTGCCTAATGAATCTCAAAAATCTCTGGAAAAATTGTTTGAACAAGATGAGCTCATTCGATTTGCCAATTCTCCCGAGCAAATGGATACCCAGCGGGTTTTAAAGGACCTGAATAGAGTACTTCGAGATTTACGATGATGAAAATCTTCACGACTCTTCTATTCTTCCTGATATTGGTTAATGGATCCTTTGGAAAAGATCACGCGCTCTCCTTATTCGAAGCAGGAAACATTGCTTTTCAAGACGGCCGTTTTGGACAAGCGACAACCAATTACCAAGCACACATTGATAAAGGCGTCATTTCTGCCCCACTTCATTACAATCTGGCGACTGCCGCCTTCTATAATGATCAACTGGGACTAGCCATTTTCCATTATCGCCAAGCTCGCCTACTGAGTCCCCGGGACGAGAATACCCGACATAATCTCAAGTTGGCGCGAGATGAGGTACATAACGGCTCCCCCCCCAAGCCCGGACTCTGGCAGAGCCTGACTGGGTTTTTAACTCTAAATGAATGGACCCTTCTGGCCAGCATTCCACTTGTTACATGGCTCATCTGGCTAACTGCCATTAACTTAAAACCTCAATGGAAAACTGTAGGCGCAATAATACGTCCTCTTCTGGGAGGTATCGCCATCATTCTTTCTATTATCACCTCCCTCACGTGGTATCAGCATTCAACTCACGATTGGGCCGTCATCAATGGTGAAACCGTCGCTCGTTTTGGACCAGTAAAAGCCTCGCCGGATCAATTTAAGTGGTTTGATGGCACGGAAGTGAAAATTGACCGTATTCGCGGCAATTGGCTGCTGGCACGAGACATAACCGGCCGCCAAGGATGGGTGCACTCAGAGGCTGTTTTCAGGCCAGGCAGCTAGTAGTTATGACATTTTCGTTGACCGTGTCATAACGAGAACTACCATCCCAGTAACCCATGAAATCCATCGGCTTGCTCCTCCCCGCAGTCTCGGCATTCCTAAGTATTTTTCTTTCTGCTGATGAAATTATTCTCTCCCAAGCCAAAGGCCGTATAGACGTTAAAATAAGCGGCAAACTCTTTACCAGTTATCATTACGACGGGGTCCCCAAGCCGACATTGTACCCTGTTCGGTGGATAGACGGAACCGGAATGACTCGCCGTTTCCCAATGGAGAAAGCGTTACCGGGTGAATCAAATGATCACATGCACCATCGCAGCGTATTTTGGGGCCACCGCCATGTTAAGGGTGGCAAAGATGGTGGGGTGCATGATTTCTGGGGGGAAAACTCTAACAGTGGCAAACAAGTCGCCATAGAGGTGAAATGCATAAAAAATGGTTCTATATATTCCAATAATAAATGGGTAAGTAAAGCCGGCGAAACAATTGCCACAGACAGCCGTATCATTAGCTTTTCCAGCGAAGAGAGCGGCCGAAATATTGACTATGTCATAACAATTAAGGCTTCTGAAGGAGATATTGTCCTAATGGATGACAAGGATGCGGGTATGGGTTTTAGAGTCCCAGATACCATGTGCGTCTCTCCACATGGCACTGCCAAGGTTAAGGCCGAAGGGTATATGCTTAACAGTGAAGGGATCACTGGTGCTAACTGCTGGGGCAAAAGAGCCAAATGGATAGATTACTCAGGTCTTGTTGAAGGAAAAATTCTTGGGATCGCCATGTTTGACCATCCAGATAACCCGCGTCACCCGACTGGATGGCACGCAAGATCTTACGGTCTATGCAGTGCAAATATTTTTGGTAAAAGGCATTTCGAAAAGTTACCTGACAAAAATGCAGGAAATTATTCCCTGAAAAAAGGTCAATCAATCACCTTTAAATACCGCCTTTACTGGCATGCAGGCAAAGGAGACTCAAAAAAAATTGAGTCGCAATACCGTCAATGGGTTGCAGCCAAAGACAAATAACCGTAACCTTTAACTACATAATATATGAACAAACAAACCCGTCGTAATTTCCTTAAAACCTCTCTCTACACCGGAGCTACCGTAGCTTGGACGGCCAAAAGCTGGGCTCAAGTTAAGGGAGCCAATGACACCCTGCGCTGTGCCACCGTCGGCTTTCGTGGACGAGGTAATAGCCACATCGGTTCCATCAATAATATGCAGAAACGCGAGCAAGGCGTAAAACTGGCTGCCTTGTGCGATGTAGATAGCAAGGTAATGGAAGCGGGCTCCAAAAAACATGGTGTCAAAGGATATCAAGACATCCGGGAGATGCTTGAAAAGGAGAAATTAGACGTGGTTACCGTAGCCACTCCTAATCACTGGCACACCTTAGCTTCCATATGGGCCATACAGGCAGGTGCGGACGTATATGTTGAAAAACCTGTGAGCCACAATGTTTGGGAAGGTCGACAACTTGTAAATGCTGCACGCAAATACAAGAAGATCGTTCAAACCGGCACCCAAGCCCGCAGCAGCAAATGCATTCAGGATGCCGTCAAATGGGTGCAGGCTGGAAACCTAGGGAAGATCAAGGTCTCCCGAGGATTATGCTACAAGCGTCGCCCCAGTATTGGGGATATTGCAGATACTAAGGAACATCCACGTGAGGTGGATTATAATCTCTGGCTAGGGCCAGCTCCCAAGAAACCTCTTACTCGTGACCGTCTTCACTATGATTGGCACTGGATGTGGGATTACGGTAATGGAGACCTTGGAAATCAGGGCATTCATCAAATGGATATTGCCCGGTGGTTCCTAGGGGAAATGGAACTTTCACCGAAAGTTTGGAGTGTTGGCGGGAGATTGGGCTATAAGGACGATGGAGAAACAGCCAATACACAGATTATTTATCATGAATATGAGACTGCACCTCTTATCTTTGAAGTGCGTGGTCTTGGTGATGTGAAAGGCTCTGGCAAACGACCGACTTATCGCGGAGGCAGCGTAGCTGTATATGTAGAGTGCGAAAAAGGTTGGGCGGCAATTCGAAACTACGGAGCAGTTCAAGTGTACAACAACGACGATAAAATGATAAAGGAATTCAAAGGTGGCGGAGACCATTTCGGAAACTTTATCCAAGCGGTACGCACCCGAAATCCGAAGGACTTGAATGCCGAAATCCTTGAAGGCCACCTTTCGAGCGCACTATGTCATACTGGCAATATCAGTTACCGCGTCGGCAAAAAGGACAAAACCAGTAATATTAAGGATTTTGTCGACAAAAAGTATGAGGCTGCCAGCGATGCATTTAACCGAATGGTTGAACACTTGGTGGACAAAAATGAAGTGGACTTGAAAGCCACCCCATTAACACTCGGCCCTGTTCTTACCATGGACACCAAAACTGAAACGTTCCCTAATCATATAGCAGCCAACAAGTTGACCACTCGCGAATATCGTGAGCCTTTTGTGGTCCCGGAAATTAAAATCTAAAATTGAAACAAAACAAAAGCGCCGGCTCTAGAGCCGGCGCTTTTTATTTTGGTGATTGCTCTAGAGGCGTCCTTCATCAGCATCTATGAAATCCACAAAGCATTGAATATCGTCTCTATCCCCCATCCCAGCCTCCTCTTTACGCATCGTTAAACGCTTCCGTAATTCCGTATTCAAATCATCAGCCCCATAATTGAGCACTGCATCGTTGAAAAGCTCCTTTGCCGAATCGTCCGCTTCCACATTTTCCCTCACCCAATCACAGATCTGGCCATCAGTTGGAAAGTTTTTTACTACTTCCACAAACTCATCGGGTTCCAAACCGGCTGTTTCCAGCCATTTGGAATCGAATCCCTTATGTAAATAGTTAGGGTGATAGTCTTCATGAAGCTCCCCTGCCTCAAAAAGTCTGATTTTGTCGATAAATCTAGGCAAATATGCCCAGCCTACCATTTTTTCCCGCGGGCTGCGGGGGTAAATGATCGTGGTCACGCTCAAATAGTTGTTTGCACGCCCGTTCTTGTCAACTGTCTCAATTTATGACACATCCAAATTGTTAACAGCTACAAAAACGTTATTGACAGCATATCGTCCAAGTTGAGAATAAGCCGAACCCCGACTCAAACAGTCAACGAAACGTATCCAACTACCATTATGTCAGAAAACGAATCTCAAGAATATGTCTCCCAATCGGGTGACATAGACGCGAAACTAGCGGAAATCTCAGAACTACAAGATAAAACAAGCCTCCTGAGGAGGGGCCTTGTTCTCGGAACCCTCTCAATTTTAGCTCTTGGTGTACTAATCGTATATGGAAACGTTAAGAAGGAGGCAAAACCGGTCATTGATATATATAAAGATGCCAATGCGACAGTCGCTGAGGCTCAGCAGAAAATTGAGAATGCAAAAATTGTATTTGAGCGAAATCACCGTGCCGTAAAACAATTAACCTCCCTCACCAATAATATCGGAAATGAGGTGAAAAAGCTATTGGCTGAGGACACATTGGCAAGATGGCGGGTCCTGGCTGAAGACTTCGATTCGGATACTAGGGACGATATTATGGAAAGTCTCGAAGAAATGGGAAAGGTCTATGCAGATATGGAGCCGGATTTCCAAGAAGCGTATAAAACTCTCGATTCACTGGTAGGTAATAACGAAGAGTTTGCAGCAAAGCTGAGGGCTGACTTTGAATCTGAGTACGAAAACAGAGTAAAGCCGGCTGCCGAAGATTTAGCCAAGAAGATTCTTGTAGATATACAGGGAGAGGCCGGTGAAAAATTCTCGGAACTCTCAACTCATGCTGATGAAATCATGGCAGGTGCCACCAGCGAACTACATGCCCTGACAAACGGAATACCTGATAAGGTAAGGTTTGCGTTGGATAAGACATTGGTTAAAACAATAAATGACCGCGATGAGAAATTACGCAAAATGTTCCCAAAACTGACGAAAGAAAAACAAGCTGCTCTAGTCAGTCGACTTTCGCAGCTCTCCAAGGAACAAAGCGAAAAGATCTTTCTTAACCTCTTTGCTGAACATGTTAGCGAACTGGGTAAAGCAAGTGAGGCTCTTATCAAAATTCAACAAACTGAGCCAAACATCGCCACCTCTGGAGGTAAATTGGGCGATGTTCAAACCAGCCTCGCCCTCCTCTCGGCTATTCTAGAAATTGCAAAAGGTGATTTCAGCACCCAGATCGACAGTGCGCCCCCTGAGAATAAGTCAAAAGATAGGGGCAATTCTACCAAAAAAAAGACATCAGAAAAAAGCGAGGTAAAATCACGGGCTAAACAGCAGGTCGTAGAGAACAAGTAAATAACCATCAAAAATTTCTAAACATGACTACTGATAATCAAAATCTTTCCCAATCTGAAGAATTCGTTGATTTAACTTTAAACAGAGCAAGGAGATCACTAAAAAATACAACGATCGCCTTATGGGTTATATTCAGCCTATTGATTGCGTACTTTATCGGCCTCAACCATTTGTTAGTAAAATCAACTCAAACTGCTGTGGAGATCGGAGAAGCTTATGGAGTTACCTCCAACAATTGGAAAACGGTTAAAGGCTACATTGAACAACTTCCAGACGTAAAAGAAGATGAAGATTGGAAAAACCGAATTGAACCGTGGGAAAATAAACTTAAATGGGCCAATGAAGAGGGAAAAGAAAAAGTTGATGAGTACGTTGGCTATCTTAAAAAAGCCAATGATCCAGAATACTTCAATTCAATTTCAAATAAATTGGCTAAAACACGGAGTACGCTGAAATCAATAGCAAAGTTTGACACCGATAAATACCGCACACAGATAGAACACACACAAATGATTCTTGATGTAATCAATGAAGCGAATGATTCGAAGAAGTTAGCGGCAAGAATTGGCCAAACCGTTTCTCATGAACTTAGCACTCAAGGGAATGTCGTAGCGTCGTACGCCTCGGAGTTGCTGGATGAAAATTTGGATACACTTCCCGAATGGGTAAAAGCTCAGGTCCCGAAATATAGCAACCGACTTCAAGATAGAGTTGAAATTTGGATCAACCAGTTCTGCGTTGCTACCAGCGATGAACTTGGCTCAAGTTTTGATACGTTCCTTGACGACCATGCAGAAAAGATCAGGGAATTTTCGGAAGCAGCAGACGATGAAACAGCACTGCGTCAATTAGATGAGGAACTGACGGTTATGGTTTCTACCTTTATGCGAACAACCCCCATTAAAGACCATGGAACCCTAGAGGAACAATCCCAGCAATTTCTGGGACGCTTAAAGGCTGCCAATGATATGTTGAAACCTTTGGTTCAAAACAAAAGAGAAGATTTGACTCCGGAACAACAGCTATTGCGACGGACTCTAGCCATTTTCATGAACAAAATGGATAACATAAATTTGGAGCAATAAATATTATTGATAATTAATTACAGCCCCGTTTTGCGGGGCTTTTTTGTTTCTTGGTTCTGAGAGTGCCCTGATTTAACTTCCTGACGGTGAATAGCCTTCCAGATAAACTTGGCATAATAGCCGGAAATCGCTCTCTTCCTTTGGTGCTGGCCAGAGAAGCACGTATTGCTGGTGTAAATTATCTAGTGGCAGCAGCATTTGAAAAGGAAACGGACCCTCACCTAGAGTCTTTGGTTGATGAGATGGAATGGCTTCGTGTCGGGCAGCTCTCAAAATTAATTAAGTTTTTTAAACAGAACAATATAACACAGTGTGTAATGGCAGGCCAAATCGCACCAAAAAACTTATTTGATTTGAGACCTGACCTGCGGGCAATAAAATTACTGTCATCACTAAAGAAAAAAAATGCCCATTCCATTTTTGGCGCAATTGCTGAGGAACTGAATAGTGAAGGGATTACGCTAATAGAAGGCACCCCATGGCTGAAACCAGCGATGCCTGGGTGTGGGTTTCGTCTAGGCCCGGAAATCACTGAGATTCAACAAGGTGATATCGACTTTGGCATTGGCATTGCCAAGGGGATAAGTAAATTGGATATAGGACAATCAGTAGTAGTTAAAAATGGAACTACCCTAGCTGTGGAAGGGTTTGAGGGGACTGACTCATGTCTGATTCGAGGAGGAGAACTTGCAGGCCCGGAAGGAGGTGCAGTTGCAGTAAAGGTTGCAAAGGAAGACCATGATTTACGTTTTGATATTCCTTGTCTCGGAGGAAAAACTCTGAAAGTCTGCGCTGAGGCAGGGATTTCAGTAATTGCCTTTGAAGCAAATCGCACCCTCTTATTGGATGGTGAAGAAGTCGAAAAGCTTTCAAAAAAATATCACATATCCCTAATAGCCTTCTAATTACGCAATATGCTCAATTCATTCGAACTTCTTGGATTTATTTCCGCTGATTTAAGCAACCGTATTTTATCGGATTCGGCCCAAGACAATCGAGAAGTCTATGAGGCAACCCTTGTCGGAGTCGCTAAATTGAGACGTATGCGACCTCAGTTTATCAAGAGCCAACCAAAAATAAGCCGTCACAAATTAATGATAGACTCGTTAAGACGCCCAGCTTTTGAAGAAGTTGCCTCTCAGCTGTTACGCGGGTGGCTGATCAAGCACCAGAAAGATATGCTCATGCAGTTTCTTGATTTATTAGAAATTGAACATGAAGATGGTGTCGTAGAAGATCTCCCAGAGCATGTTTCGGAAGAGGCATTGGATAAGTCTATTAACGTACTAATAGAGAACCACGACCGTGAAGTTGTTATATTATATCTGCATGCATTCCAGAATATGAATGATGCAG
>CAJWKQ010000017.1 GCA_913041895.1 uncultured Verrucomicrobiales bacterium | reverse complement strand
TGATTTTCGCCAAAAGGCATTAGAAGCAATTAAAGAGGTGAACTGGGTCCCTTCTTGGGGCCAGAACCGCATTGAAGGCGCGGTTGAAGCCCGACCTGATTGGTGTATCAGTAGGCAACGCACTTGGGGTGTTCCCATACCAGCATTCTATTCGGCCGAAGGCGATCCCATCCTCGATGCCCGCATTGTTCGCAACGCCGCCGACCTCATTGAGGAACATGGGTCAAACGTATGGTTTGAACGTGACACATCCGACCTCTGGAAAGATATCAAACCAGAGAACTGGGAGGGAGCTGATCCCGCTGGCAAATCACAGGATACACTTGATGTATGGATTGATTCAGGCTCCAGTTCACGTTCAGTGATCATGCAGCGTGAAGAACTCCATCACACAGAAAAAGAGGGAACAGAAAACTGGCAGGCTGATATTTATCTTGAGGGAAGCGATCAACACCGCGGCTGGTTCCAGAGTTCTCTTTTGCTCTCATTAGCAGGTAACGATGCACCTCCTTTCAAGACCGTGCTAACCCACGGCTTTATGGTAGATGCCGACCGTGAAAAGATTGCGAAGAGTCGAGAAGGCAGCTATGCCAAGCCGCAAACATGTGAAGCCTATATCAATGAATACGGTGCAGACATAGTGCGTCTTTGGGTAGCTTCACAGGATTTCCGAAACGACATCATTGTCAGTAATGAGCGAATCAAAAAGGTTGCTGAAACCTATCGCAACCTCCGCAATGCCTTACGTTACCAGCTGAGTAACCTGTATGATTTTGATCCAGCTAATAACGCAGTACCAAACAATAAGCTCACTGGTCTGGACCGATGGATTCTTGGCCAATTCGACACCATGCAGCGCGATATTACTGCCGCCTATGAGCGATTCGAGTATCATACGGTTTACCAGCGTATCAGCCAATTTGTGTCTGTGGAACTTTCCGCGGTGTATCACGACTGCGTGAAGGATCGCCTCTACGCAGATGCCGCCAATGCCCTACGCCGGCGCGCTTCGCAAACCACCCTTCTACATCTCTGCTCTGGACTTGCCCGTATGCTCGCTCCGATTTGCGTATTCACCTCCGAAGAAGCATGGGAGTTTTTGCCTGGCAACAAGGCCGAATCAGTACATTTAGCCGATTGGCCCAAAGAATCTCCCTCTCTTTCAGAAGAGGAAAAACTCATATGGGAGAACCTCTTTACTCATCGAGAGCCTGCCTTAGCCGAGCTGGAAAAGGCACGACAAGAGAAACTCATTGGCAAAGCTCTTGAAGCTCGCGTAACAATCACGGCAAGCCCGACCGATCTTGAAATTGCCCAAGCACACGCCGAGCCATTGCGTGAATTAATTAACGTCTCTCAACTGGAATTAGTTGAGGAGAAAAGTGCGGAATCACCTAAGTATGTTGTCAGCAAGGCCGCAGGCGCAAAATGCACCCGCTGCTGGCGCTGGGAAGAAACCGTAGGCCAACATGAAGCTCACCCCGAATGCTGCAGCCGTTGCGTGGATGCGGTTGGTTGATTAAACCTTTGGCTCCCAGCCCTTGCGGTATTCACGGCCCCAGTACTGCTTCACCGCCTCGTTATTGTCTTTTACTCTACCGGTTTTGGGATCCACCTCAATGGCACCGCCGGTGCGGTAGGCGATATTGGCAAGGTGAGTAAGCTGCGTACTGACCTGGGCATCACCAATCTCGGAATTCAGAGGCTCATCGGTACGGATGGCATTCAGGAAATTGCCGAAGTGAAAACCATCATCCCATTTGCCGGGATTAGCCTTCACTTCCTTGCCACCGAGGTCGAACTGCTTGTAGCCTCCATGATGAATCTCCAGTGAACCGCCCTTGCCGTAAAAGGTGCAGAAAGGCCGTTTCTCCTGTCGCCGCGGATTACAACTGCTTTGATCCCAACCAATGCCCACCTTGCCATAGTCATAGGTGGCATAGCCGGTATCGGGTGTCTCCTGGTCATCATCAAAATGATACCGCGCACCGCTGAAAGTCACGCGCTTAGGGTAGTCCACCTGTAACCCCCACCGGGCCACATCCATAAAGTGAGGGCCATTATTTTGCATCTCACCGCCCCCATAAAACCAGTGCCAGTGCCAATTATAGTGCACAAGGTTATCCTTGTATGGGCGCTCAGGGCACGGGCCCTGCCATAGTTCCCAGCCCTTTTTGCCGAGCCAATCGGGCACTTTAACAAACTTACCCTTGCCGATACTCCCACGACCTCCGCCATAGTAGCAGCGCGCAAACGTTGGCTGCCCAATCTCGCCGGCCTTCACCCGCTCGACGCCCTCAATAATGCCCGGCTGGCTGCGGCGTTGATTACCCATCTGCACCTTCTTCTTATACTTCTTCGCTGCGGCAACAATCATCTCCGCTTCGCGCGCATTCTGACTGGCGGGTTTCTCAACATAAACGTGCTTACCTGCCTCCATAGCGAGAATAGCCATCGGGGTGTGCCAGAAATTGGGCGTCGCGATGGAAACCGCATCGATCGACTTGTCATCCAGAATACGCCGGAAGTCATCAATACCTTGCGGATTCTTGGTCTGAGGAAATTTTGCCAGCGAGGTCTTTGCACGGTTCATACCACTTGCTACGCGCCGATTATCCACATCACATAGATAAGCTACCTCGCAATTGGACGCCTCCATATATTTTACCGCGTGGCTCATGCCACGGCTCAAACCAATTACCCCAGTTACAATTTTCTTCTGGGTATCTTTAGCCTTGAGAATAGAAGGAAACGTAAGTGAAGCGGTAGCTGTGGTGCTAACAAATTGACGACGCGAAATGTGAGTTTTCATAAGCCTTTTTGGTTGAAGGAAAAAGGCTACTCCGCAGAAGCAGATTGGCAAGATGAAAGCCTGCTTAAGAGGATGTCTCGCGCTTAATCAAAGCTCGCCCATATTCACGATTCATGCGCGCAATGAAATCTAGCGGTATCTCCTTGGGACAAACGGCCTCACAGGAACCGGTAACAGTACAGTTTCCAAAACCTTCCTTATCCATCTGCTCTACCATAGCCAAAGCCCGGCGTTCTCGCTCAGGTTGCCCCTGTGGCACAAGACTTAAGTGGGACACCTTAGCCGCGACAAAAAGCATGGCACTTGCGTTTTTACATGAAGCAACACACGCGCCGCATCCAATACATTGAGCTGCGTCCATCGCTAGATCCGAATCATCCTTTGGAACCGGAGTAGCATTTGCATCAGGCACACTACCCGTACGCACGCTGATAAAACCTCCCGCCTGCTGTATGCGGTCAAAGGCGGTACGGTCCACAACCAGATCGCGATGAACAGGAAATGCAGTTGCCCGCCAAGGTTCAATCGTGATCGTTGCCCCATCACTGAAGTGGCGCATGTGAAGCTGACAAGCCGTTGTTCCTTTCTGCCCTCCGTGCGCGACCCCATTAATCACCATCGAACAGGTTCCGCAAATGCCTTCGCGGCAATCCGAATCAAAGGCAATAGGCTCTCTGTCATCTTCAATGAGCCCTTCGTTGACCACATCCAGCATCTCAAGAAAAGACATATCCGTATCGATACCATTGGCACCATACTCTTCAAACCGGCCATGATCATCGGCATTGTCCTGTCGCCAGACCTTTAGCTTAAGATTTAAATCCTTGCCCATTATTTATAACTCCGCTGGGTCATTTTCACCTCTTCATATGTTAGTTCTTCCTTGTGGATCTGAGGTGTACTATCTGCTCCTTTATATTCCCATGCTCCCACGAAGGAAAAATTCTCATCATCTCGTTTGGCTTCCCCTTCTTCAGTCTGGTGTTCCTCTCGAAAATGACCACCACATGATTCCTCACGCTGCAAAGCATCCCTGCACATTAGTTCACCGAACTCCAAAAAATCCGCCACACGCCCAGCCAGCTCCAAGCTCTGATTGAGTGACCCATTTTCACCTGGGACATTAAGATTCTCCCAAAATTCCTGCCGTAAAGCAGGAAGTTTTTCGAGAGCCTCATTTAGCCCAGATTCACTGCGAGACATACCACACTTATCCCAGATAATCTGGCCAAGCTCACGGTGAAAGGAAGTTGGGGTCCGTTTGCCTTTAATGGAAAGTAATTTATCGATTCTAGATTTGACCGATTCTTCAACGCCACCGAATTCAGAGGATGCTTCACTTGGTCGCTCATCTGGTCCGATTTCCGCTAAATATTGACCAATCGTGTAGGGCAATACGAAGTAACCGTCAGCCAATCCCTGCATAAGAGCACTCGCTCCCAATCGATTAGCCCCGTGATCGGAAAAGTTAGCTTCACCTATCACAAATAAGCCGGGAATGTTGCTCATCAAATTGTAATCCACCCAAAGCCCGCCCATGGTGTAGTGAACAGCAGGATAAATAGTCATTGGGTTCTGGTAAGCATTCGATCCGGTAATCTTTTCATACATATCAAAAAGATTTCCGTAACGCTCGCGCACAACATCCTCACCCATACGACCAATGGCATCAGCAAAATCCAAATACACTCCAAGACCTGAGCCAACCACTCCACGCCCCTCATCACAGGCTTCCTTTGCGTTACGCGAAGCAACATCTCTCGGAACCAGATTGCCGAAACTGGGATATTTACGTTCCAAATAATAATCTCGATCAACTTCAGCTATTCCACTCGGGTTAATTTCACCTCGACGAATCTTCTCTGCGACGTCCTGACTTTTGGGCACCCAAACTCGTCCGTCGTTACGAAGCGATTCACTCATCAATGTAAGTTTACTTTGATGATCTCCGCTAACAGGAATACAGGTAGGATGAATCTGAGTGTAGCAGGGGTTAGCAAAGGCCGCTCCTCTTTTGTATGCACGATGGGTTGCTGTAACATTGCAACCCATAGCATTAGTCGAAAGATAGAATACATTTCCATAACCTCCAGTTGCCAAAACAACCGTGTGTGCAGAATGCCGACTGATTTCTCCAGTCACCATGTCGCGCACAATGACACCCTTTGCGTGGCCATCTATCAGCACGACATCCAACATTTCCGTACGCGGAAACATCTGTACTTTCCCTAGCCCAATCTGCCGACAAAGTGAGGAATAGGCCCCTAATAGCAACTGTTGCCCGGTCTGGCCACGAGCGTAGAAGGTCCGGCTCACCTGCGCCCCGCCAAAGGACCGGTTTGCCAAAAGCCCTCCGTATTCGCGAGCAAAAGGAACCCCTTGAGCGGCGCATTGATCGATAATATCCACACTCACCTGAGCCAACCGGTAAACATTGGCTTCACGGGAACGATAGTCCCCACCCTTTACCGTGTCGTAAAAGAGTCGATATACAGAATCACCATCGTTTTGGTAATTTTTGGCCGCATTAATACCCCCTTGAGCCGCAATGGAATGAGCCCGTCTGGGACTGTCCTGATAGCAGAAGCATTTTACGTTATAGCCCAATTCTGCCATGGAAGCTGCCGCTGATGCACCAGCCAAGCCGCTGCCCACCACGATCACCTCATACTTCCGTTTATTGGCAGGGTTCACCAGTTTCAGATCAAAACGGTGCTTGTCCCATTTTTGAGCCATCGATCCGGTTGGTATTTTAGCGTCGAGGTTCATGCTATTTTATTACCTCCAAGAGAACAGATATCGGAATAGAGATATATCCAAGGAAGATGAGTACTGAACTACCAATGGCAAATTTATCCAGTAAGGGGCCGTGTTTTTTATTCTTGAAGCCCAGTGATTGAAACATCGCACTAAGTCCATGACTTAAATGAAAACAAAGAAGACCGATTGCAACCAAATAGAAACCGGAAACCCAAGGAACCTTAAAACCTATTACAACCATTCGGTAAACATCTGCAGGATCCTCCCCTTCTTGGCCTTCCTTACGCGTCACCATATCGTCCGCCACATAATAAGTTTCAAAATCTCCCTCAACCTCTCCAGCCACACCGTTTATTTGCGGCACCTTCCATGTATAATGTGCCAAATGATAAAATGCAAAGGCGGCGATGATAAGGCCACTGTAGATCATCGTGCGGGCGGCAAAGTTGGAGATAATCTCGTCACGGCGATGATTATCCACTGGTGCTACTTCACCCTCATAGGGCACTGCCCGTGCCTCACGATTCTCAGTAGTCAGTTTGATTGCCGACCATATATGCAGGCCCACCATACCCAAAAGTCCTAGACGAGCCACCCATAGAAGCGGCCCCAAGTCATGTAGTTTCTTTGCGTATGTGTTAATTGCCTCAGGACCAGCAAAAACCAAAAGATTTCCAATTAGATGCGCAATGATGAACCCAAATAAACCAGCTCCTGTGATAGCCATGATGTACTTGCGTCCTAGGGAAGTGCTGAAAATGCCTTTGATGAAATCCATCGACAAAAAAGGTATCGCACAAATTTTGGCCTTCATCAAACCAATTGAATAGGGATAGCTTCAAAGCAATGATTGGCCAAAATGCCTTGCTCTGGATACTCTGTCAGCTTCTTAGCAAATGACGATTTCAAAACTCAATAAGCCAACCTATATACTATTATCTGTAGCCCTACTGAGTGCAGGCTGTAAATCCTCAAGTCATGTACATAGGCCACCAAATCCAGTTTTGAATGGATCTGATATTCTGTTTACTCGCTCTGCCATTCTCCCAAAAGGGTTGAAGGTAGGTCTCATCACTAATCATACCGGCCACAACCAACAACGTCATCTCACGTTGGATCTACTGCTTAAATCAAAAGACTTGGAGCTGAAGGCCATCTTCAGTCCCGAACACGGGCTCCACGGCACACTAGATAGAAAAATTGACGATAGTACGGACACAAAGTCCGGCCTAAAAATATTCAGTCTTTATGGTGCAAACCGCAAACCCACCGCTGAACAATTAGCTGGGCTGGATGCACTCATTTTTGACATCCAAGATATTGGCTGCAGATTTTACACCTATATTTCTACAATGGGCTTAGCCATGGAAGCGGCTGCACAAGCAGGGATTCGGTTCATAGTCCTTGACCGGATAAACCCCATTGGCGGACAAATGGTTGATGGCCCAATACGCCGAGGAAAAAGCCAATTCATCGCATTCCATGACATACCGGTACAACACGGTATGACGGTTGGAGAACTTGCTCATATGTTCAATAAGGAGCGCGAGTACAACGTCAACCTGCAAGTAGTAAAGGTTGAAGGCTGGTCACGCAGGATGTTTTTTGATGAAACAGGCCAACCATGGACTAACCCATCTCCCAATATGCGCAACCTTACACAGGCACTTCTTTACCCAGGCGTTGGCCTGTTGGAAACCGCTCTTTCAGTCGGCAGAGGCACAGACACTCCTTTTGAAATCATTGGAGCTCCCTACATCGATGATGTAAAACTTGCCCGCTCACTGAATGACCTTCAACAATCTGGAGTCAGGTTCATACCTATCAAGTTTACCCCAAAGGCTAGTATCCACAAAGATAAAGCCTGTAATGGTGTAAACATCATTATTACCAATAGAGAAGCTCTTCGATCTGTCCCTCTGGGTGTTGAAATTGCACGCGTGCTGCACCAAATGTACCCGGAACATTTTCCACTGAACAAAGTTAACCGACTCCTTTGTCACTCTGATACTTTAAGTGCTATTGAACGCGGTGATACTCTGTCTCAGATCCAAAATATATGGACAGAGGATTTAAACCATTTCAAGAGGCGCCGATCTAAATTTCTTCTCTACAAATAAGAACCCTACTTACTGAATCTATTCAGCAAGTGAAAACTCTACTTCATCTGCCTTCGCTTTAGCCGAAATTGAATCACCCGGTTTAAAACCGCCATTTAGTAATTTCAATGCCAATGGGTCTAGCAAATGCTGCTGAATCGCCCTCTTGAGCGGTCGAGCACCAAACTGTGGATCATACCCTGCCTTGGCTAGGAACTCACGAGCACTAGAATCTACAGCAAGGGTCAATTGCTGATCCTCCAACCGATCTTCAACTCTGGACAGCTGAATATCTACAATAGCTCCTAATTCAGACTCATCCAAACTACGGAAAATAATACTATCATCCACACGATTCAAAAACTCAGGCCGAAAATGTTGCTTCAATTGATCCATCACACCTTCCTTCAGGGTTTCATCCATTGCTTTATCACCAGCAAAATGCTGTTGGATTAGCGGACTACCAATATTACTGGTCATGATAATAACAGTATTTCTAAAATCGACCGTGCGGCCTTGTCCGTCGGTAAGGCGACCATCGTCAAGCACCTGCAAAAGGACGTTAAATACGTCTGCGTGCGCTTTCTCAATCTCATCAAACAGGACGACACTATAAGGGCGCCGACGCACTGCTTCGCTAAGTTGACCCCCTTCATCATAACCGACATAGCCCGGAGGCGCTCCAATCAACCGTGACACACTGTGTTTCTCCATGTACTCGCTCATATCGATACGCGTCATGGCTTGTTCGTCATCAAAGAGAAATTCAGCCAAAGCCCTTGCCAACTCCGTTTTGCCCACCCCTGTTGGGCCAAGAAAAATAAAGCTACCCGTTGGTCTCTGTGGATCCTGCAATCCACTACGTGCTCTGCGGACGGCATTCGCCACGGCTGTAATCGCCTCATCCTGACCAATGACCCGCTCATGTAACCCTTCCTCCATTCGCACCAGTTTTGCTCTTTCACCTTCCAGCATACGAGTCACCGGAATACCGGTCCATGTAGCTACTACACGGGCAACATCTTCTTCAGTCACTTCCTCGCTCAAAAGTCTGTTATCATCCTTTTCTTTAATAGCTTCCTCAGCAGCGGCCAATTTTTCCTGTAATTCCGGGACTCGGCCGTACTGGATTTCTGCAGCAACAGACAAATCCCCTGCCCGCTCTGCAGTTTCCTGATCGTGCCGCGCTTCCTCAATTTGACCATTAATGATGCTGGCCGCGTTGATGGCCGCCTTTTCATCCTGCCATTGACCCTTGAGCTTGGCAGCGCGTTCCTTAAGGTTTGCCAATTGTTGCTGCAAGTTTCCAAGTCGTTCTTCAGAGACAGAGTCCGTCTCTTTCTTTAATGCTGTCTCCTCAATTTCTAATTGCAGGATCTGGCGGTCGAGCTGATCTATCTCCACGGGCATTGAATCCAATTCCATTCGTAGGCGCGACGCAGCTTCATCCATTAGGTCAATTGCCTTATCTGGCAAAAAACGATCAGCAATATATCGGTTTGAAAGTTGAGCAGCCGAAACAATGGCTCCATCCTGAATTCGAATTCCATGGTGCACCTCATAACGCTCCTTGAGCCCTCTTAGTATAGCGATGGTTTCCTCCATTGTTGGCTCATCAACTTTTACCGGCTGAAAACGCCGCTCAAGCGCAGGATCTTTCTCCACGTGTTTGCGGTATTCATCAAGCGTGGTGGCCCCAATACAATGCAATTCACCACGTGCAAGTTGAGGCTTCAGCATATTTGCCGCATCTGCCGAACCTTCTGCGTTGCCTGCACCAATTATCGTGTGTAACTCATCAATAAAGAGAACGATCCGCCCTTCAGCAGCAGTAATCTCTTTCAAAAATGCCTTCAGACGATCCTCGAACTCTCCCCTAAATTTCGCCCCGGCAATCATCGCGCCTAAATCCATGGCAATTAACTTTTTGTTCTTCAACGAATCAGGCACATCTCCAGAAACCATCCGACGGGCCAAACCCTCAGCAATGGCTGTTTTCCCCACGCCTGGATCACCAATCAAAACGGGATTATTCTTTGTGCGTCGTGTCAGCACCTGCATGACACGCCGGACCTCACTATTCCGGCCGATTACCGGATCAATTTTGCCCATCCTCGCCAACTCGGTAAGATCCTTGCCGTATTTCTCCAAGACTTCAAATTTGGTCTCAGGATGCTCGTCAGTAACTCTTTGATTACCACGTAGCTCGCCCATTTTCTCTAAAAGCAATTCACGCTTAATGCCATGCACCGAGAATATATTTTTCATGGATCGACCCGAATCCACCAATCCAAGCAACATATGTTCAGCACTAAGAAATTCATCTCCCAGTTTTTTGGCCCCATCTTGAGCTTTGTCAAAAGCCTGTTTTAAGTCACGGCTGAGAAATAGGTCACTAGAATTCACTCCATCCACCTTAGCTCGCCCTTTAAGTTCCTTTTCTAAGTCGGCCTGAAAAGCTGGAAGATTGACACCCGCACGTTGTAATAAAGTCGGTACGATGGATTCGGATTGGCGTGATAGCGCCAGCGCCAAATGCGGTCCATCAACTTCTTGATGCGAATAACCCCTCGCAATTACCTGAGCCCCTTGTAAAGCTTCCTGTGAATTTTGTGTCAGTTTATCCATCATTATCGTGCCTTTCCTCTCTTTATTAAAATCAAATGCCGGGGAGCTTATGCCCCCCGGTTGAATTAGTTATTCCACTCGCACTTCAATCGCTTTAGGAAGTAACTCCTCAAGCTTCTTTACGTGAATCTCTAACAAACCATCCCTGAATTTTGCTTCCACACTTTCAGAGTTTACCGCCTCTGGCAGCGTAAAGCTCCGGCTAAATGATCCGTGTGATCTTTCCACATGATGAAAAGTTTTACCCTCTACCTTACGTTCAAGATCGCGTTCGCCAGACAAAGTCAATATGCCATCCTCTACAACGACCTTAACCTTATCCTTATCTAATCCGGGCAATTCAGCGCGAATAACATAGTCATTTTTGGTTTCCTCAATATCCACAACCGGCGACCAAGTCACCGAGCCTAACCCCTTACCACCCAGCACCGAGGCCAGTCGATTGTGAAACAACTCATCCATATCGTGAATAGGATTCCAGATACTCAATGTGTTCATTTTAATTCCTTTCAGGCGGTGTTAAATCTTGACCGAAACGTCCCGCCGTAGGCGCCTCAGTTTATCCTGTTTATATCAGAATCCATGCCATGACAATTAAATCAAAAAAAGACGCTTTTTAGGGCAAATAATGGACAAATAATACTAATCCCAATAAAAATGAGTCTAAATGACTCTATTAAATATGGGTTATTTTGTCTCTATTTTAAGCGTAATTACGATTTGTATCCGTAGGCTAATCCCGGATTGCCCAATCATTCAAACCATGTTCTTGGGCTGACTCTGCTGAACGAAACTCCTCCATAACTTCTCCTATCAGATATACTGAGCCGGCAACCACTACCAAAGGATTCCCAACCACCTTTTCTAATCCTTCAGTCAGCGAATTACAGCTTTGAACCGATTCACAGTGGAGGCGCGCAAAAGCAGCCAATTCATCGGGCCTTAAACCTCTCTCACTCCCGACAGGAACACATATGATGGAACTCACCAAAGGCGAAAGTAACTCTATTGAATTCTTCCAGTTTTTATCCGCCAATACGCCAATCAGCAGAGAAGGGCGTTGGTCGGCAAATTCCTCTCTTATAAAATTTGCCAAAGCCTGAGCCCCGGCAGGGTTATGAGCCGCATCAATGATAAATTTTTGGGAGCCATTCTGCACACACTCTAACCTGCCCTGCCACTGAACCTCTCGAAGTCCTTGAGGGATCGATAAAGCAGAAACGGTTATCCCTGCCCCTTCTACAACCATTTTGGCCAGTGCCGCATTTTCGCGCTGGTGGCGCCCCGGTAATGCAGTATTCGTTTCCCGATCAGCAACCAACATAAAAGGCGCATTACGATCTCGAGCCACTTGCTCAATTACTTCGGTTACCGAGGCTTGCTGATTCGCGCAATATACAGGAATACCGGGTTTGATAATCCCGGCTTTCTCACCGGCAATTTCTTCTATTGTTTCACCCAAGAACTGCTGATGATCAAAGGAAATTGGAGTAATTACCGTGGCGATAGGATTAACAATGTTGGTAGCATCCAATCGACCACCCAAACCGGTTTCTAGTAACACAATGTCGCAATCACATTCTACAAAATATTCGAGAGCCATTATGGTAATGACTTCAAAAAATGTGGGCGCATCACCTTTAGAATATTGCTGTGCACGAATTTTCATTGTGCCGACCTTGCGGACCACATCCTCCTTGGAAATCAAGGTACGGTTAACCTGAATTCGCTCCCTGAAACTGACTAAATGGGGCGAAGTGAAAAGACCCGTCTTATAACCTGCAGTCCTGTATATGCTCTCTAACATGGCGCAAACCGAGCCTTTGCCGTTGGTCCCTGCAACATGTATGATCTTAAGCTTGTCCTGTGGATTTTCTGCAACCGAAGCCAAATGTATAGGCTTCTCCAGCCCGAGCTTGGAACCCGACAAACGAAGCTCATAAAGCCAATCGATGGCTTCTTGATAAGTCACGGCTACTTGCCGTCGGCTAGGTGGAGTGCAGCCTTGATAAAGCCGGCGAAGAGAGGGTGAGCCTGCACAGGTTTACTTTTGAATTCTGGGTGTGCCTGAGTAGCCATGTAGTACGGATGCCCCTTTAGTTCAACGAGCTCTACAAGATTCCCGTTCGGAGAAGTACCGCTAAAGACAAAATCTTTGGCCTCAAACTTTTCCCGGTAGACATTATTAAATTCATAACGGTGCCGGTGCCGTTCAGTGATTTCTTCAACTGCATAGAGTTCAGCAGCCTTGCTTCCCGATTTAAGCCTACAGGCTTGTGCCCCAAGGCGCATGGTTCCTCCCATTTCAGTTACGTTCTGTTGTTCATCCAGAAGAGCAATAATGGGGTGGGGGGTCTTGGGAGCGAATTCAGCTGAATGAGCCCCCTCCAACCCTAATGCATGTCGTGCAAATTCGATACAAGCAATCTGCATTCCCAAACAAAGACCTAGATAGGGTACATTATTTTCCCGCGCGTATTGAGCGGCTAAAATTTTCCCCTCAATCCCGCGCTCACCAAAACCGCCGGGCACCAAAACCCCCGAAAGCTCTCTCAGGTGCGCTACAGCGCCATCCCGTTCAATATCCTCCGAATCCACACGCACCACCTCAACAGCACAATCATTGGCACCACCAGCGTGGGTAACGGCTTCATAGACGCTCTTGTAAGCGTCTTGTAAATCTATGTATTTACCAATCACACCAATACGCACCTTGTATTTTGGTTGGATGATTCGCTTGATGACTTCCTCCCAATCACTCATGTCCGCCGGTGAAGTTTCCAGTCCGAGCTCCTGACAAACGAGTTCATCCATCTTCTCCCGTTGCAACATGAGAGGAACCTCATAGATGGAATGATCCACATCTATTTCCTCAATCACTCCTGCCAAGGGCACATTACAGAAGAGCGAAATCTTTTTACGCATCTCATCATCAATTGGCTTCTCGGTGCGACAAATCAAGATATCAGGCGCAATGCCAATTTCTCGGAGTTTAGCGACTGACTGCTGTGTAGGCTTCGTTTTCAACTCACCCGCAGCCTTAATATAAGGAACGTATGTAACATGCACAAAAATCGCATTGTCCCGACCACACTCAAGGGCAAATTCACGAATGGCTTCCAAAAAAGGGAGTCCTTCAATATCTCCGGTGGTACCCCCAATCTCGGTGATTACCACGTCTGCTCCACTTTGTTCACCCAACTCAGTAACCCGCTTTTTAATCTCGTCAGTGACATGCGGAATAACCTGCACAGTCTTACCTAAATAATCGCCCCTCCGCTCCTTTTCCAGTACGGTCAAATAAACGCGACCACTAGTGAGATTATTAAACTGAGTGAGCTCGGAGTGGGTAAACCTTTCGTAATGGCCAAGATCCAAATCTGTTTCTGCCCCATCATCCAAAACATACACCTCACCATGCTGAAAAGGACTCATAGTCCCGGGGTCCACATTAAGGTATGGATCAAATTTCTGAAGGGCAACCTTCAAGCCTCGCGCCTCAAGCAGAGTACCGAGAGAGGCAGCTGTAAGCCCCTTACCTAGGGAACTAACCACACCTCCTGTCAAAAAAATATACTTCATCTACTTGAGTAACGCCTCAACACGCTGCACATCCTCGGGCACATCAACCCCGATAGCCTCGTATTCCACTTGGCATACTGTGATCTCAATACCATTTTCCAACGCCCTCAACTGCTCCAGCTTTTCAGCCTGTTCCAGCGGTGAGGGTACATATTCCACCAATCGCTGCAACGTCTGGCATTGATATCCGTAAATACCCAGATGCTTCAGAAACGGGAAAGCCTCCAATTGTTTATCTAAACTTTCTCCGGCTAAATGACGCACAAAGGGAATCGTTCGGCGTGAAAAATATAAAGCGCGACCCTCCGCACTGACAACGACTTTCACGATATTGGGATCCGAATAGTCCGAAATGTTGTTCACAAGCGAGGCTGCAGTCGTCATTTCGCTATGCTTCAAGGCCTCAGCCACCGCATCAATCACCTCTGGGTCAATTAAAGGTTCATCACCCTGCACATTCACCACCGCATCACAGTTCATTCTGGTTGCCACTTCAGCAATACGGTCCGTTCCGCTGGGGTGGTCCTCACGCGTAAACTCAACCTTGCAAAATTTGCGTACTACTTCAGCGATACGCTCATCATCAGTAGCCACAATAACCTCACTTAATCTTGAAGCCCTTTGACACCTTTCCACCACGTACTCGATTAATGGTTTACCGGCAATTGGATGCAAAAGTTTGCCCGGAAAACGAGTGGAATCATAGCGGGCTGGAATGATGCCAATTATGTTCATGATCTTGTCAAAATCCAATCCACTGCCTCAGTAATATCATCGACAACCACCGCTTTCATCACAACCTCTGATTCCGATTTTTCCAGCTCTGCTCCATATCCTGTCCGAACCAGAATGCTTTTTTTTACTCCGGCGTTCCAGCCGCACTGCAAATCAGCCAATTTATCTCCCACCATGAAGCTTTGCTTTAGATCAATCCCGAACTCCATAACTGCATCGTGTAGAAATTTTGGACTGGGCTTACGCCCGGCGCCATTCTGATCTGGAGCTTCTGGCGCATAATAAACTTTCAGAAATTCTACACCATCAGTCGCTAGCTCAGTTGCCAGTTTTTCATTCACCGCTTGCATGTCACTTTCTGTGTAATACCCCCGACCGATACCAGATTGGTTAGTAACAATTATTAATTCAAATCCTGCGTCCAACAGTCGGCGCAACGCCGGGCCTGTACCGGGAATAATCTCAAGAGCCGCCGGATCGTGCAGATAATGCCGCTCTACATTTAGCGTTCCATCACGATCAAGAAAAACTGCTCGGCTCATTTAAAACTAGATGCCAGTTCCTTTGGGGAAACCGTTGCGGTCCCCATTTTTCCAACCACAACTCCAGCTGCATGATTGGCAAAGAATGCTGCCTCAAGCGGTGAGGCTCCCGCCGCAATAGCGACCGTAAAACTGGCAATTACTGTATCACCAGCGCCGGACACATCGTATACCTCTTGTGCCATGGTGGGGATCACTACAGGCTTTGCCCCGCGTTGCGCCAGAAGCATACCTTGTTCACTCAAAGTAACCAGAAGGAGAGCTGGTTGATAATGTTCTTGAACAAACTTCACCGCAGCTAATAGCTGTTTATCTCTTAAGGGATTCCCATGACAAACCTCATCGGCCATTCCTGCCAGTTCAAATAATTCGCTACGGTTAGGGGTAATTAAAGAAAATCCTTTAACATCAAGCTGATGTGCAGGCTTAGGGTCAAGACTCAACCATATGCCTCGGGGCCGGCACAATCCACATAAACCTTCGAGCAACTCCTGAGTGACAACCCCTTTGTTATAATCAGCAACAATGATGGCATCAACCCCTCCTATATCCTGTTCCACTGCCTTCAGCAACCGTCTCGTAACCCGTAAATCACCAGCCTGTTTCGTTTCACGGTCAATTCGCACGACCTGCTGTTGATGCGCTACGACTCGTGTCTTGAGTGTGGTTGATCTGTCTTTAACCTCCTTGAGTCCACTCCCATCGACTTTTTCCTCTTTTAGAAGAGCCTTTAGTTGTCTGGCTTCGACATCTTTGCCTACCAATCCAAAGAGTTCCACTCCCGCTCCAAGCGCTGTCAGGTTGCGTGCCACGTTGGCGGCGCCGCCAGGCATGAAGCTATCTCGTTGAAACTCGACGACCGGTACTGGAGCCTCAGGCGAAATTCGTCTTACCTTCCCCCACAGAAATTGATCCAAGATCACATCACCCACCACCAATACGCGACTCTTGGCTGCAGTATTCAACAAGCGCTTCACACGTAAGATTGAAAGAGTGTTCTTATTCATCTAAAAAAGCAGTTAGCGGGCTGGTCGCAACAGCGGTATCGCTCGCTTCTCCCATGCCTATTTCGTAGGCCATTCGCCCTGCTTCAACGGCTTTGGCAAACGCACGAGCCATACGACATGGATCATCATTGACAGCTATTGCTGTGTTTACAAGTACAGCACCAGCCCCCAACTCCATCGCTTCGGCCGCATGACTAGGTGCTCCAATACCCGCATCCACTACCACCGGAACCGTAGCTTGGTCTAGGATGATCTGAATCTGGTCTCGAGTTTCAACTCCTCGATTGGTTCCAATGGGTGCCCCTAAAGGCATCACTGTAGCACAACCCACTTCCTGAAGGCGTTTAGCGATCACCGGATCAGCATTGATATAGGGCAAAACCGTAAAACCTTCTTTCACTAGCTGCTCGGCGGCTGCAAGCGTTTCCACCGGGTCAGGTAGCAGGTAGCGTGGGTCCGGATGAATCTCTAGCTTCACCCACTTTGGCAAGCCCGCCGTTGCAGCCAAGCGCGCCAGACGCACCGCTTCATCTGCATTCATCGCTCCACTTGTGTTGGGCAGCAGTAAGAATCGGTCCGAATCTATAAAATCTAATATGTTTGCGAAGGGATCGTTTTGACCACTGAGATCGGCGCGGCGCAAGGCCACCGTAACCATTTCCGCACCGCTGGCATCCAGCGCACCACGCATCAGTTCAGGTGAGGCGAATTTCCCCGTACCCAAAATCAAGCGAGAGCCAAACTGCCGGTCGGCTATTTTTAATGGCGCAACTGCCACAGGAGGAAATTACGCCGCTCAAGTCCTCTCGTCGAGGATGTCTTGAAATTCCCTCGCACCCAGGCCGGGTTTATCCCATGCTCTAGGCCAGTGAGAGCGCTTTCGCAACTAGCAAAACGTACCACCGAACCGCCCATCTCATGGCTCATGCGGGAGGGTCTGGAGCATCCCGGACTAATTTCTTTAGCCGCCGGATTCACCGATAACCCCACCCTGCCGGTTACTGAAACCCGCACCATCATCGAAAGCCTATTAAAGGGAAAAAGCAGCTCTTCTTCCCTGCAATATGGCACCACCTATGGAGATGATCCTCTACGCAAGCTTACTGCCCAACGTCTGACTCAAATGGACAAATGCTCCAAACAATCCAAAGATTATCACCCTGATCGGTTCCTGATTACCCATGGCTCACAACAATTACTCTACATATTAAACGAGGTTCTCTTCGATCCTGGTGATATTGTACTAATAGAAGACCCATCCTATTTCGTGTATCTGGGCATCATGCAAAGTCATGGAGTCCGTGGGAAAGGCATTCAAATGGAGCCTGATGGACTTGACCTTTTATCCCTTGAAACCACTCTAAACACACTTAAAAAATCGGGTGAACTAGCACGCCTGAAAGCACTTTACCTTGTTAGTTATCACAGTAATCCAACGGGGGTTACCACTTGCGCTGCAAAAAAAGAAGCAGCATTAAAAATACTGAAGAGCTATGAAAAAGCCGCCGGCCACCCTATCTATCTCATTGAAGATGCCGCCTACCGAGAATTGAGCTTCATCGGCAAAGATACTCCAAGCGCACTATCATTTAACAACGCATCTGACCGTGTGATATATACCAGTACCTACAGTAAACCTTTTGCCACAGGCATACGGGTAGGCTACGGTTTACTCCCTGAACCTGTATTAACTGCCGCTACGCGCGTCAAAGGAAATCATGACTTTGGTACGGCAAACTTTCTACAACAGATTCTCAGCAAAGCTATTTCTGGCGGAAAATATAAGGAACATATTCAAAAGCTACGCAAAAGATATGCCTCCAAAGCACGCGCCATGACTCGCGCGTGCGAAAAACATTTTCCAGAAAAGGTAAAATGGGAAAACCCTGAAGGCGGTTTATACCTATGGGTAAATCTCCCGAAAAAAATAAAAACTGGCTTAAAGAGTAAACTCTTTAAGCAAGCCCTTAAACAACAGGTACTCTATGTGCCAGGAAACCTGTGCTATTGCGATGATGACACAAGACCCAAGCCAAACCATCAAATGCGCCTAAGCTTTGGAAGTGCGAGTGTCAAGGATATCGAGGAAGGTATCACCCGACTGGGTCGGGCAATAAAGAGGGTAATGTAACAAAAAAACCGGCGCTCTGGGGAACGCCGGCATGATTTTCTTCAAGTTTGATTTAACCCGCAATCTCAGCAGCGTGGAACTCCTGCCAATCATCAAGATTATTCAGGTTAATCGCATCATCCGGACCCTCAGAAAGCCCAGTTGCAGCCAAGATACCAGCTTTGGTGTCAGCATCATGGTTGTATCCAGCTATAGATTCGTTTAGAGCATTAACGGAATCAGCATCGAGCTTGGCACCTTCCTGCTGGCTAATCCACGCCTCAAATTGAGTATAGGTGGGTTTTTCATTGGTGATATAACTTTTCACGGCTTCTTTATCCAATCCAAGTCCATCAATCACCATACTGTCATATCCAGCGCCAATACCCGGATAACCGTCTGCAATTTTTCCAGCAGCTTCGAGGGAAACTTTCTGCCAAAGACGAGGAAGGTGCAATACACCCAACGGACCTTTGGTGCCGGAACTAATAAGAGGAACAATATTACTCATAAGTCTGTTAATCCTAAATGTTAAGGGTTCAGGCAGGAGGCTAGCCAGAGAAGACTGGAAGGGTCAACGGCATTATTACATACTATCAGTAAAGACACCAAATTCTCTGAAAACCGCCGGTTACTAACAAAGATTAACAAGGAGTATTTATTTAAATTTGGGTAAGGAACAAGACAGGCCACAAGTAATCCTTATTTCCCACAATTTTCTTCACCCATCGAATGTGTGTGCCTAAGCTAGAGTTTTTCCATGAGTAACCGTAAATACAAGATAGCTGCTTTGGCGGGTGACGGCATTGGACCGGAAGTTGTACGCGAGGCAATGAAAGTTCTACGCGCGACCGAAAACAAGTTTGATTTTCAACTGGAGATTACCGAAGCACCTGTTGGTTGGGCAGGGATCGATGAACTTGGCAAGGCGCTTCCGGATGACACACTGAAACTGTGTCGATCCAGCGACTCCATATTATTCGGCTCTGTTGGTCTACCTGAACGTGACCCTACGATCCCCAAGGAGGAACGCCCCGAGCGTGCAGCATTATTGGCTCTCCGCAAGGAATTCGGCCTTTTTGCCAACCTTCGCCCCGTTAAATTACCCAAAGAATTATCCCACGCCTGTCCGCTCAAAGCCGAAAGACAGGGTGAAGGCATCGATATGCTAGTGGTCCGTGAGCTGACGGGTGGTATGTATTTTGGCCAACCGAAAACAACCGAGACTCTCGACAATGGCGAAATTCAGGCCATTGACACCATGATCTACAGCAGCAGCGAGATTGAACGTATTGCCCACGTAGCCTTTAAGAGTGCACAACTACGCCGTAAACATCTCACGAGCATCGACAAAGCAAATGTGTTGGAGAATGGAGTGTTATGGCGCGAAGTAGTCAGTAAAGTGTCAGCCGATTATCCTGAGGTAACTGTCGAACACATGTTCGTGGATAATGCAGCTATGCAACTCCTACTCAAACCCACCCAGTTTGACGTAGTACTTTGTGAGAACATGTTCGGCGATATCCTTAGCGACGAAGCAGCTGCCTTGGCTGGTTCACTCGGTATGCTTCCCAGCGCCAGTCTAGGTGTCACCAGTGATGAAAAAACTTTCGGCTTCTATGAACCAGCCGGAGGAACGGCTCCTGACATTGCCGGCAAAGACCTTGCTAATCCTATAGCTCAGATATTGTCAACAGCCATGATGCTGCGACATAGTTTTGGTGAAAATGAAGCCGCTGACACGATCGAAAAGGCAGTTGTTTTTGCTATTACACAAGGCCTTCGCACCGGCGATATTTATAATTCCGACGACCCTAATGCACATCAGGTAGGAACTACCGCGATGGGAGATGCAATAGCTGAAGCAGTAGTAGCCTGACCATGAAACACCTAACTCAAGAGCTGTGGTTTGATGTCCCGACTCGGAGAGCGTTTATCAACATCACACCTCAAGTCGAGCAGCTCATTACACAAAGCGGCGTTCAAGAAGGGTTATGCCTTGTAAACGCGATGCATATTACAGCCAGTGTATTCATTAACGATGATGAATCCGGCCTGCATGAAGACTATGAACGGTGGCTTGAAGAACTCGCTCCACACGAACCCACCGAACATTATCAACACAACAAAACAGGTGAAGATAATGCCGATGCCCATCTCAAGCGACAGGTGATGGGCCGCGAAGTAGTAGTAGCCATAACCGAAGGCAATCTACATTTTGGACCTTGGGAACAAATTTTTTACGGAGAATTTGACGGCCGACGCCGCAAGCGCCTACTGGTCAAAATAATTGGGGAGTAATTAATGCGCTGGCTCCTCATTGTTCTTGTTTATTGCACTCTTTCTGCAAAGGCGGCCGATTCAGTTGTAATCGGTTATTTGCCATATTATCGCTCGCATATCATTGAGTTCCTGCCAGTCGAAAAGCTAACTGACATTGTTTACTTTTCACTATCTCCAAAGGCCGATGGATCTCTAGATACTTCGAGAGTGAAGACCGTTGAAATTCAAAAACTCGTAAAACGGGCTAATCAAAAAAATACACGTGTCCATATTTGTGTGGGAGGGTGGGAATTGTCAGGAGGCTTTACCCCAATGACAGCTGACCCCACCGCACGTGCAATCTTTATTCGCAATCTAATTACGTTTATCCAAACTCACAAATTGCAAGGTGCCGACATCGACTGGGAACACCCTAAAACTAAAAAAGAGATCGATAATTATCAAAAACTGCTTGTTGAATTAAAGCATGCCTTCGCTCCGCACCGACTTTGGCTCACTGTGGCGGTTGCCGGTTGGGGTAAATATATCAAGCCTGAGACCATCCCCTTTATAGATCGATTTCATATCATGGCCTATGATCAAGGCACTCCTCACTCTTCCTTCGCAGGAACGGTAAAAGACCTCAAACAATGGGAAAATCAAAAGGTACCCAAGTCAAAGCTGATACTAGGCCTACCGTTTTACGGCCGAAATAGACAAGGAGATGCCCTTACTTACAACGAAATCACCCAGAAACACCAACCAAAACCCGATTCGGATGAAGCAGGTGGCTTTCATTTTAATGGCCCTGTGACCATTGCGCGAAAAACGACTTATGCCATCCAGCAAGGCTACGGGGGAGTCATGATCTGGGAACTAGGTCAGGATGTGAAAGGAAATGCATCACTATTAAACACGGTACGAAGAGCAATTCAGTAATAATTTTTTGTTCGAATAATACCGTTTCAAGCCTCATCATATTTACTTAATGAAACTCTTCTGGGCCATTCTAACTTGCCTATGGTCGGCGTCGGTTTTAGCGCAGAATTTCACAAAGAATCAGAAGTCATGGTGGGCCTTTCAGCCGGTACGCCAGCCGACGGTCCCCAAGAATGGAGCCAAATGGGCACGAAACCCGATCGATCACTTCATCGCCCGCCAGCTTGATGGGAAAAAACTCACCCTGGCCAAACCCGCGGACCGGCGCACTCTTATCCGCCGAGTGTCACTGGGCCTCACCGGCCTACCGCCAACACCGGCGGAGACAAAAGCGTTTCTCAAAGATCCCTCGCCCGATGCCTATGAAAATTTGATCGACCGGCTACTCGCCAGCCCACGATATGGCGAACGTCAAGCATCGCTATGGCTGGACCTCGTGCGCTATGCCGATTCCGATGGCTACCGCGCCGATCACTTCCGACCTGAAGCTTGGCGCTATCGCGACTATGTTATCAAATCATTTAACACCGACAAACCATATGACCTATTCGTACGCGAACAGCTTGCAGGAGATGAGATTGCCCCGGCCAATCGCGATGCATTGACGGCCACAATGTTTTTGCGCCACTGGATTTACGAACACAACCAACGCGATGTGGAAACGCAGTGGGCAGAGATTCTTGCCGATGTAACCAACGTCACTGCCGATGTATTTCTCGGTCTGGGCATGCAATGCGCGCGCTGTCATGACCACAAGTTTGACCCCATTCTGCAAAAGGACTACTACCGCATGCAGGCTTTCTTCGCCCCGATGCTGCCGCGGGCATCGATGCCTGTAGGAACGATCACCGAGCGCACAGCGTATTATAAAGCCATGCAACATTGGCTTCAGAAAACAGACACTCTGCGTCGCAAGGTAAGAGCGATTGAACAGCCAGTGTTACTGAAACACGCTACCCGCGAGGGGTTCGATAAGTTCATCGACAAGATCAAGATAATGATCCGCAAGCACCCCGAAGATCGCAACGCCTACGAGCGGCAGATTGCCGAGATGGCCTCTCGGCAATTCGATCTGGAACAGTCTAAATTGCCTGAGCGCCTCAAGGGCTCCACTAAAACGGAGTGGGAAAAACTTCGAACAGCTTTGAAGTCCTTTGAGTCAAAGAAGCCGAAACCGTTACCGGAAGTTAAATTTGTGGTGAGTGACGCCGGGCCCATAGCACCGATAACACGCATCCCAAAGAAAGATACTGTCGTACAACCAGGCTTTCTCACACTACTCGACCCAAACGATGCACACATCACGGCGCCGCCAGACGGATTGCAATCCACTGGCCGCCGCACGGCGTTGGCAGAATGGATTACCCGGAGCGATAATCCCTTCACAGCGCGCGTATTAGTCAACCGCTTATGGCAGCAACATTTCGGTCGTGGTTTGGCAACCAACACCAGCGACTTTGGCAAGCTCGGCACGCCGCCTACGCATCCGGAACTGTTGGACTGGCTGGCCACGCGTTTGGTTACCGATGGTTGGAGTCTGAAGAAATTGCACCGATTGATGGTTACTAGTGCCACCTATCGACAAACTGCCTCCAATACCGCCGCGGAAGAAGTTGATCCGGCCAACATCTGGTTTGCACGTGCCTCTGTTCAACGCATGAATGCCGAGCAGGTTCGAGACAGTCTTCTGGCGATGGCTGGTCAACTGGATTTGAACGAAGGCGGCCCGAGTGTGGATGCGGCGAAATCCAACCGCCGGTCGGTTTATCGCAAGGTAATGCGCAATAAACCAGATGAAGTAATGCATGCCTTCGACACGCCCGACCATATTTCCCACACGCCACGACGCAGCGTAACCACTACGGCGATACAGTCGTTGCTACTGATGAATAGCGATTGGACACGCCAACGGTCCGTTGGATTGGCTAAACGATTGGCGCAATTACATCCCAATGATCCCGCCGCGCAAATCCGCACCGCGCATGAGCTCACCACCGGCCAGTCAGCCACGGATTCCCAATTAGCCCTCGGCCTCGCCTTTCTTGCACCGAAAAATACTCCGATCCTTGCCTCAAAAAAACCCAAGCCCGAAGTCGTCGAATTTAAAACCGCCAAGCCCGCAGCCGTGCTTTCACCGAAGGGTCCGACACGGAGCCTAGAGGTCAGAAAGGCAGGGCCAATGCCTGAAGGTGATTTCACCGCTGAGGCATTCATTCAGCTAAACTCGCTTTTCCCTGACGCTTCGGTGCGCACAATAATTTCCCAATGGAACAGCAACAAGGCCTCGCCCGGCTGGTCACTTGGTATAACCAGCACCAAGAGCGCCTATCAGCCTCGCAACCTAATCCTACAGTTAATCGGAGTGCCACAGCGTGGCGATTACGGATACGAAGTAATCGCCTCAGATTTGCGGCCGGAATTGAACAATCCATACTATGTAGCGGTAAGTTTAAAGTTCGATGACAACGGGGCCGGAAAGGCGACTTTTATTTTACAGGACTTGTCTAAACCTAAGGCCCCACTGCAAACCGTCACCAAGCCATTTAATATAAACAAACATTATGTGACAAAGCAAGCGCCCGTCATCGGTGGTCGGGCAAAGACACAGAATCACTCGTGGGACGGCTTGATCGGTAATGTGCGCCTGACCAACCGCGCGCTGGCTCCGGAGGAGACCCTACTAATGAAACCAGCCGCCGGCCCAGATACACTCGCTCATTGGCAATTTAACAAAGCTGATTTTTATGCCGACAGTTCAGTAAACAAAAATACGTTGCGGGCTGTTGGAGCTCCAGACCAATTGGACCCTCAACAGGCATTACTTACCGAGTATTGCCATGTACTGCTGAACGCAAACGCATTCCTATATATAGACTGACCATGGTCAAAAATTTTCCCGCCAATACAAGACGAGATTTTCTGCTACGCGGTGGAGCTGGCTTTGGGGCTCTCGCCCTAACAGGCTTGCTCTCACGTGACAAAGCCTTCTCTGCTAATCACAATAATCCTTACGCAATCAAACAGCCACATTTTAAACCCACTGCAAAGCGCGTGATTTTTCTTTTTATGGAAGGCGGGCCTAGCCATATGGATTTGTTTGATCCAAAACCACTCATCCAAAAACTTGCCGGTCAACGCATGCCAGAAAGTTTCAAGAGACCTATTACCGCCATGGGTGAAACCGAGTCGCCTATCCTTCCCAGTCAGCGTCAGTGGAAACGGCACGGCAAAAGCGGTCTTTGGGTTAGCGACTGGCTCCCATATACTGCTAAGTGCGTGGATGATATCGCAGTAATCCGATCCTGCTGGACCAACGGCATCAACCACAGCGGCGGTGTGTGCCAGATGAATTCAGGCCAACCACTAGGTGGCCGACCAAGTCTCGGTTCGTGGGTCAATTATGGACTTGGCACCGAGAACTCGAATCTCCCCGGCTTTGTGGTGATGACCGATACATCAGCCACGCCCACCAACGGCCCACGCAATTGGAGTGCGGGGTTCATGCCAGCTGTACATCAGGGTGTGAGACTCAATCATGGTAGATCCCCAATCAAGCACTTAAGCCTACCTGAGGGGATAAGCCCCAAAATGCGAAATAGACAGCTGGAACTGTTACACCAGCTTAATAAAGAACATCTGCAGGAGCGTAAGAGTAACACCCAACTTGAGGCCCGAATCCGGAGTTATGAACTGGCTTATAAAATGCAGGCAGCAGCACCCGAAGCAGTCGATCTCACTAAGGAAACAGAAGCAACCAAGAAGCTGTATGGTTTTGGAAACAAAGATACGGAACCATTCGGCCGTTGCTGCCTTCTAGCCAGACGATTGGTCGAACGAGGCACCCGATTTGTCCAGATTTATCATGGAGCAGGGAGTAAATGGGATTCTCATTCTAAGATGGAAGCAAATCACAGTCGGCAATGCCGCCAGAGTGATCTGCCTACTGCTGGTTTACTCAAAGATCTCAAGACCCGTGGTCTACTCGATGACACCCTGGTAATCTGGGGCGGGGAATTTGGCCGCACCCCGATGAGTGAAAAAGGTGATGGCCGAGATCATAACCCCACCGGGTTCACTATGTGGATGGCTGGAGGCGGGGTAAAGGGTGGTCAGGTCATTGGCGCAACCGACGAATTGGGCCTCTGGGCCACAAAAGATCGTCTTCACGTACACGATTTACATGCCACAATCCTGCACTTACTAGGAATCAACAATCTAGAGCTAATTTACCGCTATAAAGGCCGACCGGAAAATCCCACTATTAACGAGGGTGAGGCTTACACAAAAATTATCTCATGATATAGCTTTCCCGCTTGCCTTTACCGATTATGAAGGGCATCTTGCGCCCTGAGAAACGACACCCTCTGTGTGGAGTATGGTCGTTAAATAATAAAATAGAGTTAGATATGGGTACAAAAGTGTTTGTAGGCGGCCTGAGCTGGGATGCCACTGATGATGATTTGAAACAACTGTTTGGAGAGTGCGGAACGCTATCTGATGCAGTCATCCTTCAAGACCGCGAAACCGGTCGATCACGAGGCTTCGGTTTTGTGACTTATGCTTCTGATGAGGAAGCTAAAGCTGCGATCGAAAAATTCCATGATTTTGAATTCATGGGTCGAAAACTTACCGTGAACGAAGCGCGCCCACGTGAGGATCGTGGTGGTGGTGGTGGCGGCTACCGTGGCGGTGGTGGCTACGGCGGCGGCAGAGGTGGCGGTCGAGATCGCGGCAGAGGTGGTGGTCGAGATCGCGGCCGGGACAACGACTGGTAGAAACCGCCTGTTCCCGTTCCTGAAATCGTAATCTAGCCGCTCTCGGAGGGGAGTGGTTCAAGTCTGCACCAAAGTGTTAGCCAGTTTTTTTGGAAAATACTTTGCCTATTCCTTGTCTTTTAAAATCCGTAGCTTTTTGCCCTTGTGGCGGTTTTCGGGGTTTGAAAGACTATCTAGTAGTGAGGGAAGTGGTTTTGGCTTTTGCTCACCATCAATACTTGGGCGCTTCGGCATATCATGATCAGAGTGATCTTGTGATTGCTCATCATTAAGGTGTTCTGATTCCATTGTTTTAAGCAAACTCGTAGCGCGGGATAGACTTATCAATCTCCGTAGACCAAGCATCAATACCTCCGCGCAAACAGCGGGCTTGCTTCATACCGTGCCCCAGAAAATAAGTTGCTACATCTAACCCCTGCTCTCCTTGATGATCAACAATCACAAATAGCTCTTCAGAGTCCCAGTTATCCACAACTTGATGCAGGATATCCTGTGCAGTCGTAACACAATTGGTTTTTGAGCCCACTTCAGCTTCCATATGAATCGAACCTTTTATTCGGGCAGCCTCAAACTCCTCTTTTGTGCGAACATCCAAGATTTTAAGATCTGGATTGGCCTCTCGCAATCCTCTTAACTCTTCAGGTTCGATCAAAATATCTGCATCTATCTCGTGACTTTCATGAATGTGGGTCAGCACCTCGTCAATATCCAAGCGCTGATTGCGCCCACAGAGTTCCGACAGAGTTTCCTCCATTGAAAACCCACACCCCGAACAGCCACCTATATGATATTTTTGAAATAATGCACGCCTTGCTCCAGGATAGACATCCAGGACTTCTCCCATTGTCGATTTGGAACCAATCTTTTCTTTTGTCTCTATATTCATTGGGCTTACCTCACTAATTTAACAATTTTTTGTATTACCTCAATAAAATTGTCTATCTCGTTGCGGGTATTGTAGAAGTAGAAACTAGCTCGCGCAGTGGCTGAAACCCCCAGTTTCTCATGCAAAGGCTGGGTGCAATGATGCCCAACGCGAATGGCTACACCCTGCTGGTCTGCCATGGTGGCCAAATCCAAGGAATGAATCTCTGGGAACACAAAACTCACCAATCCCCCACACTCTTCGGTTGGGCCAAAAATACGAATACCTTTAAATTCAGTTAATCGTTCTTTCGCGTAATTGACCAATTCAAAATCATGCTCACGGATAGCCTCAAGCCCAACCTGATCCAAATAGTCCAAAGCCGCGTGTAAACCCACTGCTCCCTCTATATTCGGCGTCCCTGCCTCGAATTTGTGCGGCGGTACATTGAATTCAGACGAATGAAATTCCACCGTAGAAATCATTTCTCCCCCTGCTTGATAAGGCTTCATATGCTCCTGCATTTCCGCTCGCGCATACAGCGCACCAATACCTGTGGGCCCACAGAGTTTATGCCCTGAAAAAGCGAGGAAATCGCAACCGATGGACATTACGTCCAACGGTTGGTGACCTGAACTTTGCGCTGCATCCACCAGAGTTGCTACTCCGGCAGCCTTAGCTTTGGCACATAACTCCTGCACTGGATTAATGGTTCCAAGTGCATTAGAAATATGGGTAAAAGCAAACATCTTTGCCTCTGCAAGCATTAGATCAATATCCGCCAAATCCAACATTCCCTCATCACCCGTAACCGGAACAAATCTAAGCTTAGCACCCGTTCGCTCGGCAACTAACTGCCAAGGCACCAAATTACTGTGGTGTTCCATTTCGGTAAGTAAAATAACATCCCCTTTCTTGAGATTATCCTCACCCCATGCAGTAGCTACGAGGTTGATGCCCTCAGTGGTCCCTCGAGTAAAAATGATATCCTCCGGAGCTGATGCATTAAGATACTTAGCCACTCGCGCACGCGCTCCCTCATAGGCAGCAGTAGCACGATTACTCAATTCATGAATTCCACGGTATACATTAGCATTATTCTGCTCATAATACTTTCGTATTTCCTCCAGAACAGCACGAGGTTTTTGCGTAGTAGCGGCATTATCAAGATAAATCAGTGGTTTTCCATGAATTCTTTTAGCGAGAACGGGGAAGTCCTTGCGAATCATTTCCACATCAAGTACGGCTTTATTTTCGGCGGTGGTCTCAGTCAATGTCGACCTCCAGTTTTCTTATAAGAGTGTCTTCCAAATCTTTCCGAACAGCATCAAAGGGAATCATATTAACAATACTAGCGGCAAAACTTTGAGTGAGTAAAATTTTTGCAATAACTTCAGATAAGCCTCGGGTCTTTAAATAAAACAACTGCTCTTCGTCTAATTGCCCCACTGTGTTCCCGTGAGTGCATTTGACATCATCGGCATTTATTATCAGGTTAGGCTTACTGTCCGCGCGAGCTTTGTCACTCAAAATCAAGTTATTAATCAACTGATCGGAACTGGTCAACTGCGCATCCTTTTCGACTAGCACCGTTCCATCTACACTGGATCTTGCCTGATCGTCGGTAATACTTTTAAAGTATAAATCACCATCCAAATAGGCCCCGGCAGCATTGGTATCACCATCGCTGCCATCAGTTCCCACACTTAAAATTTTCACATTTCGGTATTTTTTATATCCTAAACGTTAATAGCCGAATTGTGCCTTAACTCG
>CAJWKQ010000016.1 GCA_913041895.1 uncultured Verrucomicrobiales bacterium | reverse complement strand
CGGTTTCTGGATGATATGAAACAATATAAATCTGCCGAACAGCTATCCCTTTTCATAGAAACAACCCGTCAAGTGGTTGCAGGAAAAGGAAAGGTTCCTCCATCAGTTCTGGATCAATTCAACAATCTACAAGGAAGCTCCCCTATTCTCGAAAGCAATGGCGACCAAGAGGTACTACAAGCCACGTTTCAAATAGCCAACACCCGATTAAAACAACTCAACGCACATGAACAAATAGATTTATTAAAACAAATGACCAACCAAGGTCTACTGGAAGAACTGGAAAGATCTGGTGTTGAAATCACCCGTGCACCAAATAATAAAATCCTAGACCAAGAGGTTCTGCGCTACTGGGAGCTTACTAGTACTCGCTACATTCTCTGCCATAGCGGCAATCGTGCGAATTCTGAATTTATACAAAACAAATACCGGAGCAAATACCGCCCAGTTTATATCAATGCAATTAATACTGTCATTGATCCGGTACAAAGGCGATTTGACACCTCTGCCATTCTAAACATCTCCACTGACTCAAACGGAACTCAACTTAAGCTACGTGAATCGGAAGGAGGCTCACTCGCTTTAATGACTTTTAAGGGTGCTCTGCCCCGCGCCAAGCTATATACAGATTGGATCACCGAGTCGAACCCGGAAGCCGTACAGGGTATCGCCTTTAGTGCAGGATTTATCCCACAGACCCAAGTAGTTCTTCATACTGACTCCATTTCAAAACCAGAGCAGCCTGCACTTACTGTCAAACTCGATCCGATAAAAATTATTGGAATAAGCCCTAAGCACATTGAATTAGACGTTCCCCCTCTTGAACACAATGCGGTTTTGCTGATCAACAACAATTACGACCAAAAATGGAAAGCAACCATCTCGAATCAGAAAATTGGCATAATTAAGGCTAACCTAAATGCCTGTGCAATTTACCTCGAACCAATGGGTGAAAACCGGTTAGTTTCACTCCAAAGACCCTAAAACCTGGAAGGTCAATTGACTTGGCTAGTGGCCATTTTATGATAGAATGCTCGTAGATAAGCAGACCTCGAAATTATGAGTTTTTTCGGAAACAAGAATGTTTCTAGACGCGACGCCCTTAAAGGTGTGGGTTGTGGCTTTGGAGCACTTGCAATGGGTGCTATTGCTCACAATCAGGCTGCTACTGCAGATCCTCTGGCTCCAAAGTTGGTGCATCACACGCCGAAAGCCAAAAGGGTTATTTTCCTCTTTATGGCCGGCGGCGTAAGCCATGTGGACTCGTTTGATTACAAACAAAAGCTTTTTGATGACGATGGGAAAATGGTGCGCTTTGATGATGCGCGTACTTTGGCTAAGACCCGTAAGATCGAAGAACATAAAGTAAAAAAGCCACTCTGGAAATTCACTAACTACGGTCAATGCGGTCAACCGGTCAGTGAACTATTTCCGCACATGGCCAAACACGCCGATGACCTTTGCGTTCTCAAGGGCATGCATACTGAAGGTGTAGCCCACGGTCCCAGCACTCTTTTCATGCACTCTGGCACCATCAACTTGATTCGCCCAAGTATGGGTGCATGGGTGAATTATGGATTGGGAACCGAGAACGAGAACCTGCCCGGCTTTATCAGTATCGGCCCCTCAATGGGCAACGGAGGCCCGCGCAACTACAGCAACGCCTTTCTGCCGGCGGCCTACCAGGGAACAACCGTGGGGCGTGCAGGTATTCCTGCAAAGGATTCATCTATCAAGAATATTACTGCACCGGGCATTGACCCTTCTGATCAGAGTAAGCAATTTGATCTCTTACGGGCAATCAATGCTGAACAAGCCAAACAAAGGCCAGGCGATGACCAACTTGATTCAGTCATTAGCTCATTTGAACTGGCGTGGCGCATGCAAAACAATGCGCCTGAAATTCTTGACTTGTCCAAAGAGAGCTCCAAGACACTCGAGATGTACGGTATCAATCAGAAACCGACCGATAATTTTGGCCGTTACTGCCTAATGGCCCGCCGTCTGAGTGAAAAAGGAGTGCGTTATATTCAGGTTAATTACACCGACAATGGTAATAATCCTTCTTGGGACCAGCATTCTAACATGCCCAAGCACATGGAACATGCCCGAGCAACTGACAAGCCCGTAGCTGCGCTTTTACAGGATCTTAAGCAACGTGGATTACTTGATGACACCATCGTTTGGTGGGGCAGTGAATTCGGCCGAACTCCCTATGCGCAGAATAAGGGTACCGGCCGCGACCATAACCCCGATGGCTTTACCGTTTGTCTGGCTGGAGGAGGCCTCAAACCGGGCTTTGCCTATGGCAATACCGACGAATATGGCCATCACGCAGTGGAGGGTAAGGTACACATGCACGATCTTCATGCCACCATCCTTCACCAGCTTGGCCTCGACCATGAAAAACTCACCTACCGCTATGACGGCCGTGACTTTCGCCTAACTGATGTCCATGGTCGTGTGGTTAATGAGATTATTGCTTAAATAGCACTCTTTTAATCACATCGCACCCCTCAGTCTTGCCAACTTGCGGCAATCAATTAATCTAACACCAGCCCTTATTATGATTAAAACACTCTTAACCCTTGGACTAATTTTGAGCCTGAACGCTACTGCAGCACAGGGCTTGTGGACCGACTCGAAAGACAAAACCCTGCCGATCGATTTCAAAATCCAAGGTGAATACATGGGTGAACTCTCCTGTGGCTGTGACATGGGTGCGCAGGTGATAGCGCTCGGAGGAGGCGCTTTTCAATTGGTACTATATCCCGGCGGACTGCCAGGTGATGGCTGGGATCGTGGTGATGAAAGATCGATATACAACGGCAAACTCGATGGAAGGTATGCACATTTTACATCCGCCACCGGCAACTTGAAGTATCTGGGTGGAGGTGCACAGTTCAGCGCTGTCGCTTCATTCCCTCCCAAAGGCCAAAAGGAAGGCTCAGCCGCAATCACCAAAGGGAAGCTGACCGGCTCATACGGCAAAAAAACTTTTGAACTGAAGCGCATCGAGCGCAAGAGCCCTACTATTGGGGCCAAGCCCCCCAAAGGCGCTATCGTGCTCTTTGATGGTACAGATAAATCCGAATGGCAGGGAGGACGTCTAGATGAAAAAACCAAACTGTTAAATACAGATGGACGCGATATCCTCACGAGTCGTAAATTTCAAAACTATACCATGCATGTGGAGTTCCTTCTGCCCTTCAAGCCGGCAGCGAGAGGCCAAGGTCGCGGTAACAGTGGCTTTTACCAAGTGGATCATTACGAGGTGCAGATTCTTGATTCCTTTGGCCTAGAGGGTAAGAACAACGAATGCGGAGGAGTTTATACAAAAGCCGACCCAATCGTGAATATGTGCCTACCTCCGCTCCAATGGCAAACATATGATGTGGAATTCACCAACGCGGTAGTAAAAGATGGCAAGAAGATCAATAACGCCCGTATGACCCTCAAGCATAATGGCGTGGTGATCCACAAGAATCTCGAAATCAATGGAAAGACCGGCGGTTCCCGTCGTGATCCTGAAGGCACGCACGGCCCCATTAAACTGCAGGGTCACGGCAACCCACTTCAATTCCGCAATGTTTGGATCGTGGATAACAGCTAATTGACTGCATAAATAATTGGACGATCTTGATCCTCAAATGAGGATTGCCTGTAATTACCTCCTAATTTTATTTGTAGTATTCAGTGTTACTGGATGTGTTGGTTTTAACGGATTAGTCAGGAAGACTGGTCCAAAGTACGAAACAGAGCTTCAATCCTGGCAAAAAGCGATTACTTTCAAAGGTGGCAATGGGATGTGGCTGGTAAGCCGGGGCTATCGTGTAGGAGATGACTTGGTATCGATTTTAACGGCCTCCCCACTATCCCATGTCGGAATTTTGGATGCCGATAGAGGAGAAGTCATTGAGTCGTTATGGAATGGCAACGTCACCAATAGTGTCGTCAATTTTGTAGAGATGTCCCACCGTGTGGTATTGGTCAGACCGGAAGGCTGGACACCTGAAACCGGAAACGAAGCCTTAGCCAAGGCACGAACCAAACTAGGAAAAAAATACGACTTCGGAGGATTAATAGGACTGCCTAGCTCCAACCGGTGGTACTGCAGCGAATTAGCTTCATGGTCCTGGGGACGCCCGTCAGACCGAAAAGGCCCTTGGCATGTCATCCATCCCAGAAGGCTGTCTAGGATGGGAACTGTGTTGTTTGATTCTGGCTCACGCAATGGCGAACCCGATGATCTCGATTCGTTACCTTGAAGGAGGTGCTGACGGGATATCCAGTTTATTCAACTCCTGTTGCATCTGATCTCTTTTACCTTCGAGTTCGCGTACCTTACGGGATTGATCCGAGTGAGCTCTGATAGCCAAACGATATTGAGCCAATGATTCATCGTATTTCTTTTTTGCCTTGTCTATATCTTCTTTTGCCTGATCAAGCGTCTCTTTTGCTTTGTTTTCCTCTAAGGGCAACGGCTTTGACTCAGCTTGGATTTTTTTGTCGTCTCTTTGCGCCGACTCCAATTGCTGTTGGGCTTTCTGAATGGATTTTTGTGCCCGCTTAATAGGACGGAGGTAAGATTCCCTCCTCCTCTGTTCATCCTTCTTATCCTTTACTTTAATATTGCCCTCAGAAATATCTTTTTCAAATTCTTCCAGTTTTTGATTATACTTATCCAAAGTGTGCTGAGATTTATTCAGTGTTTGCTTTGCGCGGTCTAATGCCGAACGCCGAACCCGTACTTGGCTGGCCATGCGTATATTATTCGAGCGGGTTTTCCAATAGTTTCTATTTTTATCCCTCCAAACATTTTGTTTCTGCTGCCACTCCCCTAAAAATAGGGTGCGATCGACTACACTGGCATCCCTAGTCTGTGCAGCCTTCGTCAAGCTCGTTCGAGCTTCGGTTAGCTTCAGCTCGATTAATTGCAGCTCTCTGCGCAGTTGCACGGATCGGCCAAGGTTTTCCACGCTGGCCATTAGTTGCGCCCTTTTCTCAGGAGTTGCCCGATCCAGCTTCTGCCATGCTAAAGTCAACACATCAGCCACTTTACCCTTTTGAATTGAACTGATCTCACTTTGATTAATTCGGTAGTTGCGTAAAGGCACTTGATTCACAACTAGAGCACCTAATTCCACATTGATTTTATCACTCAAAAACAGATCACCGGAACGGGTGCCAATAGAATATTGCTTCGAATCAATCTTAGGCTTCTTCATCCAAAGGGCTACAACCTCGATTCCAATCCGGTATGTCGTCCGTCCAAACAGAATCGACTCAATCTCAATATTCCCTTCATGAACCCTGAGTGGTTTCCCTTCAACAAAATCTCCGGAACGAAGCATAAGCCCAGGCTTTCGACTACGCAGCTCTTCGGATTGCCCTAAAGACAGCGGGGCAAAAAATACTGCTGCGGTATTTACGGTGCTCAGAAAAATGCCTTCAGGATCCCCTTCAAAGGTCAGCTTCGTTTCATCAAGCGCAATTACTGGGCGAGCAATGTAAGTTCCCCCTATACTCAAAGCTCCCGGAATTTCTACAGCCATGAGGCCTAGAGTAAGCCGATCAAGCTCATTGGTGGACTCAATAGAAGGCGGTTGATCAAACTCTAAAAGCTGAACGTCCTCTGGTAAAATGGTAACACTGCCAATGTTTATTTTACCAGACGCCAATAACTCAACCTTCCCTTTCAGGCTAACTCCATCCTGCTTAAGCAAAGTATCCGCCTGGGAGGAAAGCCCCAATAAGACGAACATAAATAAGAAGCTGATTAATCTCACAGTCGATAGCCTACCGAAAAAGGGTACTTGGGGTGAACCCAAAACTGCCGTTTACTGGTAGTGAGGTGGTTTTGTTACATTTTCCTTGATGGTCTTCATATCCGTGTCAGCCAAGTTTTCAGTGAGCTGCTCAACCTGCTGTGAGAGACGGCGAATGGTCTTGTCCTGCTCAATTACTGTCTCGTTGAGCGACTCGGTAAGCTGTTCCATATGTGCGAGTACCGATTCAATCTTAACCAAGCGTTTTTCCTCAACAGCCATATGCCTGACCATAACTCTTGGACTGGATAATTCCAGCGTCAATTCACTCTTGCGAACACCGGAAGTTCATGGACAATCCACCCCTGCATATGAAATTCGTTAGCTATATTACCCTTTTGCTGGTCATGAACTTTGCCTCACAAGCTGACTGGAAGCAGTGGCGAGGCCCTAGTGGCCAAGGCCACGCTAATGCCAATCTCCCCACCAAATGGAGTGAAACTGAAAATGTGATCTGGCGATCCGCCATCCCCGGCAAAGGCTGGTCATCTCCAGTTGTTGAAGGAAATCAAATCTGGCTGACCACTGCTTTTGAAACCCCAGCCAGCGAGGCTGAAACAAAGGAAAGACTGAAAAATAATACCGGAAGTGTTCCAGTCCATGTATTAAGCAAGGTTCGCCTACACGCGGTGTGTGTAGATAAACGAACCGGGAAGCTGTTGCATAATATAGAGGTTATCAGCAAAGAGGATCCACAATGGGTCCATAAGCTCAACAGTTATGCTTCGCCCACAGCCATAATTGAAAATGGAAAAGTATACTGTCACTTTGGTGCTTATGGCACCACCTGCGTCGATGCAAAAACAGGGAAGGTGATCTGGCAAAACGACAAAATTCAAGTCATGCATGAGAACGGCCCTGGCAGCACTCCGGTACTCTTCAAGGACGTGTTAATTTTTCACATGGATGGAAGTGATAAACAGTTTGTCGTGGCATTGGATAAAAATTCAGGGGAAGAAAAATGGCGCACTACTCGCAGTGGAACTATGCATTCAAATCCACAGCTAAAGAAATCCTATGGCACGCCCGTGATTAGAAAGATTGACGGGAAATCAACCCTGCTCTCTCCAGGCTCCAATTGGCTCTATGCCTATGACCCCAGCTCCGGAAAAGAATTGTGGAAAGTCGAATATGGAGGGCTGGGTTTCTCGCTGGTTCCTCGTCCAGTCACGGGTCATGGGATGATCTTTATGAGCACAGGCTTTATGAAGGCCAAACTCTTGGCCATCAGATATGAAAAAACTGCCAAGCCGGATATCGCATGGAGTTACAACCGCGGTGTTTCAACCCAACCATCTCCACTACTAGTAGGAGATGAGCTTTACTTTGTCACCGAAAGTGGCGGCCTAGTAACCTGTCTGGACGCCCATACCGGCGAAAAAAATTGGGTTGAAAGGATCGGAGGCAATTATTCCGCCTCGCCCACTTTCGCCAACAGCAAAATCTACTTCCACAGTCGCGAAGGTGAAACGACAATTTTGCAGGCTGGCAAGGAATTCAAGATTTTGGCCAAGAACAAGCTCGATGGCCAACACATGGCCAGTGCTGCAGTTGATGGGAATGCCCTGATCCTTAGAACCGATAAGGCACTATATCGTATCGAAGAAAAATAAAAATGCTGAACCCTTGTAAGGTTCAGCATCTTGCAGTTGCCTTATCTTACTCTGTTATTTCTCGTAGCGGAAACCCTTTTTGGCGGCCTGTTCACGAATGAAACCTCCCACCTGTACGTCAAAGCCATCTCCTTTGCCTTCCTTTTTAAGTTCAGCTTTTTTGGTGACGATAAATTGACTGCGTTTCTTGAGGAGCTTGTTGAGTTCATTCTGTAACTTCTTACGCTCCGCAACCTGTTTGTTAAGGTAAGCCACACGTTCCTTCTTGTCCATTTTGCGAATATTTTCAGGAAGTTTCTTTTCCTCAATTTCCGTCAACTTCAACTTTCCGTTGGCCAGAAGATCAGTCAGGTCACCTCCACCGCTAATTACTGAAGCAGACAATGCATCCTTTGAAGCCTTGGATAAATATAGAGCACGGTCTGCCGCCGCTGATTCTGGAGCTGCTAAAGCTATAGCATTCTTACTAGTCGCTTTTTTCTGCATTTCAGCAGATCCATATACGGTCACGGTCCTGCCTAACTTAGTGTTAAATTCAGCAATCTCTTTGTCAAAAGGGGTGGCAATAGCAATCACTCCGCCACTCTGCATAATTTGGGCGAATTTTCCTTCAGCCTTGAGTGCAATTTCTTTCCAGATCGGAGTCGTGGATCCCATGCTTCCGCATTGAATGGTATTAATAATAATATCCTTCTTCATGGCCAGCTTACAGCTATCGGGATATTTCACATCCTGCTTGTAATCCATATGAGGCGGAGCATCGCCCACCAAAAAGATCACCTTGAGTACATCGCGACTCTTGCTCCATTCCATCTTGGTTACCGCCTCATTAAGTGCCTGATTAACAGACTCAGGGGTATCTCCCCCACCCTGAGCCTGAAAGGCCATGAGCTTACCATAAATATCATCAATATCATTACTCAGCTGATAAACCTTGGTGACATATGCGTCGGTTTTATCGCGGTAACCAATCAAACCAATGCGAATCTCCGGCGTAGGTTTTGCAGAGATCATTTCATTGGCCATGCTCCATATCTTTTCCTTGGCTCCGGCAATCAAGCCACCCATGGAACCGGTGGTATCGAGCACAAAACAGACTTCAATCTTGGGCTTTTCTTTTTTGGAAATCTTCTTGGACTGCTCCTTTTCTGCTGCAAAAACAGGAGAGGAGAAACCCATGGCCAGCATGCATACTGTTGGAATTAATTTATTCATCATACAGGTTTGACGGGATGGATCAGTCAATACTCCGTTAAGATAATATTATTTACGCCATTTACTGCCGATCTCTTTCCAGGTCGGTTTATCCCCATTCCAAACTTCATTCATCTCGGGCGTCAACCGCACTATCTCGCCAAATATTTCGGCGACGGCTTCGCCCATCTGCCAAAGTGCATGGCGAAAGTTGGCTTTCTTGGCTACTTCCAGCATCTGCGGATATTTCAATCCCTTTGCCCGCTCACTTAGAATCTGGTCACATTGTAGCCCCGCCTCAGTTTTTTTCAAAGCCAGTTGCTTAAGGATACGTCCATTACGAATACGCTGGTAACGGCGGTTTTCAGCCATAACCTCCAGCAGCAAGGTCAAGCGTTGTGGCTCCCAGCCTACCTCGAATTTATTTCCCAAATGGCCTTGAGCCTGACCAACGCGCATATAGTGCGCCTGCACAGGTTCAATGGGGCAGTCGACCACATCACTGAGTAAGCTCGACCAATCAAGTTTAAGCTCCTTGACACCGATTTCATGAAAAGTCACCAAATCTTGAATAGGCCGATTAGCTGGCGTGTATTTACCATCCAAAAGATGCAGGTCCATTCCCGGAGCCACTGATTTAATAAGACCATCTCCAATTACATGAGTCATCCATCCTAGGACGTAGGCCAACTGCCGTTCGCCCGGCCCGTAGAGTTTCCGCGCGTCCTTTATTACGGAAGAAAAATATTGAGGAAGCTTCTCCCAGCCAATTGCCAGAGCCTTGTCCTTTGCCGCCCAACCAAAGGCAATATGGGATCGACCATAAAAGGAATCATGGATTTGCCTTGGAGTAATAAATTGACCATCCAACTCCAATCGCCAAGGCCTTACTGCACCTCCGGTAAAGGGGCTTTTAAGAATGCGTTCTGAACCGTATCCCACGGGGGTTCTGGTATCCTGACAGATAACTGAAGGAACCGTCCCTACATCCGCTCCCAAATAGGCCCCACAGAGATAACTCGACAAATGGCGCTCCGCGATCCGAGCTACAGGCAGATCACGCTGGGCTGCCGCCCTAGCTCCCAACAAGGCATACATGGTATGGCCAATAATCCCGCTCACAGGTCTAATTGAAACCCAAGATTCAAATTATACGAAGATAAAATCCACCGGACTCTTGAAAAGCCCAACAAAGCTAAATCAACGTGAATTACACGGCTTCAAGCAAATTGTAACATTTATATGTTTTGGATTCAGACTTATAAGTCTACATTCCTTCTTAGCTGGTGATGACTGAAACACAAGCATCCAAAGGCACTATTACCAAATATCTGACCAATGCCCCCACCGGGGTCTTTGTCCTATATGCGATATTTGCCGCCTTCTCCACCTACTTCTGCATGTACGCCTTTCGGAAGCCTTTTAGTGCGGCAAAATATGAGGGGCTACAGTTCATGGACACGGATCTTCAAATCAAGACCGTCTTCGTAATCAGTCAGATAATCGGCTACTGCCTCTCCAAATATCTGGGCTGTAAGGTATGCTCTGAAGTCAGCCGCAGTAATCAGGCCAAGGCCCTAGTAGGAATGATCCTAATGGCCTTAGCAGCATTAATAGGATTTGCCATCGCACCGTCCAATCTCAAAGTCGTTGCCATGTTCTTCAACGGACTGCCCTTGGGAATGATCTGGGGACTGGTCTCCCGTTATTTGGAAGGCCGCAAAACCGCTGAACTTCTTTTTGCCGGACTCAGCTGTTCTTACATCGTTGCCAGCAGTATAGTTAAAACAGTGGGGGCATGGTTGATGAACGCAGGGGTTCCGGAATTCTGGATGCCGGCTGCGGTGGGAGCCATTTTCCTTTTACCTTTTTGCCTCTCAGTATTTCTCCTCAACCAATTACCTGAACCGAGTGATGAAGACGTTGCCAGCCGTAGTGAACGAACAACCATGGATGGCGACGAGCGCATGGCATTTCTAAAACAGTTTCTGCCGGGCATGATCATGCTATTGGTCCTGTATTTTTTTCTGACCGCTTATCGCGACTTCAGGGACAATTACATGCCAGAAGTCTTTACCGCGATGGGGTATACCGATGAACCGACTTTATTTTCCAAGGCAGACTTGCCGATTGGTTTGGGAATTCTGATTGTGATGGCTGCCCTCAATCTGGTGAAGGATCACCAAAAGGGACTTAAGGCAGTCTACGGGGTAATGATTGCTGGAATGGCCCTGATGGCGGGAGCAACCTTAATGCATGATTTAAAGATGATTAGTGGTTTATGGTGGATGATCCTGATTGGCTTTGGGGCTTATCTGGCTTATGTGCCTTTTGGAGCCGTTCTTTTTGAGCGCATCATGGCCTCCACCAAGGCCGTTGGCACAGCGGTCTTTGCAATCTACCTGAGTGATGCCATTGGTTATACCGGCTCAGTAGGTATCCAGCTCTACAAGGACTTGGGTGCTGCTGAACTCAATTACTTCCAGTTTCTAAGAATCTTTACCTACTCAATGGCGGCCATTGGCACATTGCTATTTATATTGAGTGGAATTTACTTTTTGAAAAAGGCCAGAGAAACAAAGTCATTGTCTATAGAAGATCCCGCATAACTGTCTTTGTGATTAAGCCAGTGATAAACCCATTTCGCCGGCTACTTCTCTAATAGCCGAAAGCAGCATCTCTGTATCCTCAGCAAACAAGTGGCCGATATGGCCGATGCGAAAACAGTTGGCCTTGGTTACCTTTCCCGGATAAATAACGAAGCCCTTGTCATTGAGTCGGTCATAAAATTCTTCAAAATCAAAATCTTCAGTTGGATACACAAAAGAGGTAATGATATGGCCCTGCAAATCTTCAGATACGTATTCAGTAAAGCCCATCGCACGCATGCCTGTGACGCAACTCTCGTGATTTTTCCGGTATCGGGCAGCGCGAGCAGGAATGCCACCCTCGCCCTCAAGTTCATCCAGTGCCCGGGCGAAGGCCAGCAGCGTGTGGGTGGGCGGGGTAAACCTAAACTGGCCATTGCCCTCTAATCCACGCCACTGAGCCAAAAGATCTAAACTGAACGTCCGGGAATATCCCTCAGTGGCTTCAAGAGCAGCACGCCGACAAAGAGCAAAGCCAAAGCCGGGAACCCCCTGCACACACTTGTTGGCACTGGAAACCAGAAAGTCCATTTGACATGCTTCAAAGTCAAACTCCACACCACCAAAGGCACTCATGGAATCAACAAAATAAACACATCCAGCCGCCTTGGTTGCAGCTCCAATATCAGCAACCGGGTTCATGATGCCGGAGGTGGTTTCGCAATGGACAACCGCCACGTGAGTAAATCCACCTTTAGCCAAGGTTGACTTAATGGAGGCTATATTAGGCAACTCATTTTCCGCATTGCGAATGGCATCAACAGCAAAACCGTGACGCTCAATAATTTTCAGAAGCCTTTCACCATAGGCACCATTGATAACAACCAACCACTTGCCCTCAGGCGGCGTGATCGAGGAAATAACCGACTCAATAGCAAACGTGCCACTGCCCTGCATTAATACAGCCTCCCATCCTTGAGACTGAGATACTCCAGCGAGCTTCAATAGTCTTCCCCGAATTTTTTTGACCACACCAATAAACTCGCCATCACGCGAACCAAGATCACGCAGCATGGCCTCTTTGACCGTGGTACTGGTGGTCAAGGGACCGGGGGTAAAGAGCGGTTTATCTTTCTTGCCTACCATGGCAGGGAGAATGTTTTCACGTTGGTCATATATTTAATGGCCTCAATAACCCCTTCCTTGACACCAAGCCCGGAATCCTTCACCCCGCCAAATGGAGAAGATTCAATCCGGTAACCGGGAATAGCGTTGATATTAACTGTCCCGGTTCGGATACGCTTTACGCAGGCAAGAGCCTGATCCATATCGCGGGTAACCACGCCACAGGAGAGACCAAAGGCGGTGCCGTTGGCCAGCTCAATGGCATCATCAAGATCCTTCACCGGCAGGATGGGAGCAAGGGGACCGAAGGACTCCTCCACAACCATCTCTGCATCACGCGGCACATCGGCAATGATGGTTGGTTCCAGAAGAGCCCCTTCACGCTGGCCTCCAGCGAGTACTTTTGCCCCTGAACTTACTGCCTGTGCTACCCGCTTCTCCAGGAGAGTGGCTGCGGCTTCATCAATAACCGTTCCCACCCGGGTTGCCTCATCAGCGGGATCCCCACTGGGATATTCCGCAATCTTTCCCACAAAGGCCTCGGTAAACTTTTCCAGAACTGCCTCATGTATGAGCAAGCGCTTTACTGCCGTACAGCGCTGACCTGAATTTCGGAAGCAACCTTCGGCAGCAAGTGTCACGGCCAGATCCAGATCCGCATCATCAAGTACAATGAGAGGGGAATTGCCACCTAGTTCAAGGCAGAGCTTTTTGTAGCCTGCAGTACGTGAGATATGTTTACCAATAGCCACACTGCCAGTAAAGCTCACCAGTTCCACCCGATCATCCTCAATCATCGGCGTAACAACTTCATCCACCGAACCCACAATGGTACTGAGCATCTGTGCAGGAAGCCCAGCCTCATAGAGTAATTCGGTAAACCGCAGAGCTGTGAGCGGAGTTTTTTCTGAGGGCTTAAGAATAACCGGAGCCCCGGCTGCAATTGCGGGCGATAGTTTATGCGCTACCTGATTAAGAGGATGATTAAAAGGCGTGATAGAAGCCACCAAACTCAGAGGCTCACGCAAAGTGAAAATTTTGCGCGCCTTACCTTGAGGCGAAACATCACAGGAAAAAATCTGACCATCATCACGCAACGCCTCCATTGCCGCAAACTGCAAAACGTCCTGTGCGCGCCCCACCTCATAACGCGTCTCGCGCATGCACAAGCCTGATTCACTCCGGATAAGTTGCGCGAATTCTTCTGACCTTTCATCCAATAGAGTCCGTGCCTTGTTTAAAACCTCATGCCGATCCCAGCGCGACATCTCTACCGGTTTTGTGGAATCAAGCGCCTTTTCAAGGCCGGCGCGGTCGATTTGACGCACCCGCCCGATTACCTCACCAGTGTAGGGATAATGGACATCAAACAGCTCACTACCCATCTCCTGTCCAGCCACATAACACGGCAACTCCAATACTTCGGTTTGCTCAGTTTCACTCATCATTTAATTCCATTACACACATAATCAAACACATCAAAATTACGAGGATCCTTCTCGGCTTTGGCCGTATATTCATCGTTGAGGGGTCCAGAAAAAATAAAAGGCACTTGAGTTTCAAACCTCCCTCCGTGTGAACGCAATGGACGATCTAACTGTGAGAGATCATGATATTCAGGGCTTCGGCCAAGAACCGTATCGGCTGCACTCATAACCACAAGGTCACCGATTCGATCAGCCGGCAACTCAAGTGAAGCAGCAGCTTCGGTCTTTTCAAATACTTCAGTCACGCCATCCAAGCTGCGCAACCATTCTGAGATTTCAGTAGACCGACCGGGATCTTCCAAGTGCACGGTTACATAAGAACCCAGTGCACCGTGATGGACCACGTAAGGATCAGTGATAGGACAGATAACCTTGAAACCATCGCCAAACTGTTCCAATAGCGCATCTTCCAGATAAATCACCCGCGGCTTGCCCTCTTCATCACTCTTGGCATTCATGCCGTGATCAGCTGTAACCCCCAATCGGCAACCCAAACCCATCAGGCGACCTATTTGCTCATCCAGCGCCTCGTTAAATTCCAGTGCCCCCTCCTCTTCTGGTGCGAATTTATGCTGAATATAATCAGTAAGTGAAAGATACAGAAAATCTGCGCGCCCAGCCTCCACCAATGCCACCCCTGCGCGCAACACGTACACGCTTGCCTCGCCACTATATATGGCCGGTGTGGTTCCTACCAAGGATTCCACGCCACTAATCCCATGAGTTTCCTCCCGAGCCTCAGCAGCTTTCTCCGAGGAAAAAGCCATACCTGTTACTCCCTCAACAAAAAGACCAGGCGAAAGGAGATCACGCAACTTTTCCTTTGCAGTCACCATCGCGACTTTCCGACCAGCCTGTGCCGCAGCAGCCAAAATCGTATCGCACCGCAGGAAAGAAGCACTATTCATCATGACTTCCTCACCAGTCACTGGATCCAGAAAGAAGTTACCGCTGAGACCCGTTACCGCGGGAGGCATGCCGGTAACAATGGCCGCGTTGTTCACGTTGGTAAAAGAAGGCAACGCCCCCCGAGCCAAACCGCGCCAACCCGTTTCCAGAACCCGCACCAAATTTGGCATTCGCCCCTTTGTCAGGGCCACATCCAGATAGGCCTCCTCACATCCATCCACACAAATCACCGCCACCGGCTGTTCCGGCAAACGGTAAGTGCGATCATTGACGGTGAATGCATCCATGAAACGGCCCGGACAATAAACCTAATTCTAAGGAGACTCACGCCAGAAAATAAGTTTTTAGTTACCCGATATATCTAAAAGTCAATAGGCTCACAAAGAATATTTTTAAAGCAACCTTCCCCCTATATCTGATTCAAAACTTCCAGAATTCCAGCAAGCTTGGGCCACGCCAAAGGCAAGAGTCATACCTGTCCCGCCTGTAGCGGAAATTACATAGGTAGATTCATTTACCGGTAGTATCAAATGAGTTTTCTCGGGATGTTTCATATACATTCCGTGCCAACGCTCGGCTATAGTCCAGTCTGGAACATCAATCATTTCTCGCAATCGATTGATAATGCACAGGTCAATAACCTCAATATCAAAGGGAGTAATCTCATCATCATAAAGATGAGAATCTCCCATCACCAGTTCGCCTCCTGAAGATTGGGAAGCCATTGCATGAATACCATAACGGACCAGTTCAGGTTCTTCTGATTGATAACGAGCCATTAAAGCTGGCAAACTTGGACAGGCAGAGAAAGGTTTGTAGTGCCCCATACTCATACCTCCTGCCACCATTGGTCCCATACTAAAGTCCGTCGCCTGCTGTACTGTGCGCATCATTTGCAGTTTGCATCGCTGAACCCCTTGTTCCTCAAGTAATCCAGGGTAGAGATAGCCAGTATCTGTACCTGAACAAACTATAACCAAATCAGCACCCAGCCGGTTCCCGTTGGCAAGAACCACCTCTCCTGTATTTGTCTTAATTACCGGGGTATCAAAGTAAAATTCCACCCTAAAAGCATCACCAAGCCAATTAGGGATAACGGAAATCGCTTGTCGCGGATCGATATTCATTTCGGTTGCCAAAAAAAGCCCCCCCAACACCTTATCCTTCCGGGCAACCGGACAGCAGTCTTGCATTTCAGAAGCGGAAAGAAACGAGGCTTCATAAGCATTCGCAAAATCCATCTGAGAAAATTCAAGCATCACCTGCATCTCATCCTCCTGAAGCGCTAGAAAGGCCTTCCCTCCTGGATTATTCCATAGCCCTGCTTCAGCAGTAATCTCAAGCCATCGGTCACGACTCGAAAGCGCCAGTTCAAGGCTTCGCCCCGGAGGTTGGCAAATAGGACTAAACATACCGAAATTACGAACCGAAGCTCCCCTCGCCATCGAGTCACGTTCGACCACTGTAACTCTCCATCCTTTACGTGCTGCCTCCCAAGCATTGGCTAAGCCAACAATTCCAGCCCCTACAACAATCAAATGATTACTCATATGCACAATAATAACCCATTTTTCAAAATGACTCCATTATTGCAATAAATCAAATAACTGTTGTTGATCAACATGACGGGGATTATTGCCCAAACGTTCTACATTAACATCCTGACATATGAGCTGGAGTTGTTTTTCATTGGTAACCCCAGCTTCAACCAACGTTGCTGGGCAACCAATGGAACCCAATAAACCCTTTAATTGATCTGCGCACTCCTCTACAGAGGCATCTCCCATAATGTGTCGTATGGAGTCAATTCGTTCCCGAACCCAATCAGGCCCACGCGAATCTACACAATCAGCACCACTGACCGCTTCATTATAAATAAGTGCCGGTCCCAACGTGAGGGCCACTGCAGCTCCATGCGGAACCCCATGTCGGGTCGTTATACTGTAGGATAAAGCATGAGGCAGGGTCGTTTTGGTGATATTAATCGCCTGTCCGGCCAAATGAGATCCTCTAGCCATGGCTACACGCGATTCTGGCGCAGACTCTTTGACAGCTATTTCTAGGTGATTCCAAATTAAGTCCAGAGCTTCAGTTGCATAACACAAAGATTCTTCATTCGCCCCCACTGACCAAATAGACTCGATTGACTGACAGAGGGCATCGAGCCCCGAATGCGCAGTGATTGTGGCGGGTAGTTGTGCCGTCAATTGAGGGTCTACAACTGCGACTGTCGGCCTCATTGACAAGTGAGACGCCGACCTTTTAATTCCATCAACATAAACCACGGCAAAATGTGTTGCCTCTGCCCCCGACCCTGCAGTTGTGGGAATAGCCACTAGCGGCAGCCGACACCCCGTCTCAGTGGATTCACCGGTCAAAAATGCATCGGCCACTTCTTCTCCAGAAGCAAACCAATTGGCCAGCTTGGCCACATCCATCGCACTTCCTCCACCAACTACCATGAGTAGATCAGGTTTTATCTCGCGTATTTTTTCCGCACACGCAAGTACATCGGCCAACTTCGGATTAACCTCGATATTGTCAAAGGTGGAGACAAGCTTTCCGGAAACAGTAGGCTCTAGAATATCAGATGCTCCAGAAGCAGCATAAGCAGTTGCATCAGCTATCAAAAAAATTCTTCGACTACCATATTCCACGAGGAGATCGGCCAATAGACCAAGGTCATCCAAAAAAATTTGCCCGTTGATTTTGGCCCTCATACTAAACAAACTTTTGAATAAAGTTTACTGAAAGCGGATCCAATGTATCTGTATTGGGTTGAAATTGGCCCATTAAAGTAAAGGCCGGAAACCATCGCCACAACTCATCTGAAAGGCACCATCGCACCTGGTTTTAATGCATGTTCAGGCATTTCATCCAATGTATTGAACGTGCGCATGATTGTCACCTTCTCAATAGTGTTTTTACTCTCATCGTAAAGCTCGGTCGACTTATCGTAAACACCACTCCGATCGAGACCGAGATGCTTGACCATAAATGGGTACATTGCCTGGCGCTTTAGATACTGGTAACCGTGTCTCTGGTTGGGGAAGTGAGCGTTCTCAGCCACAGACTCCTTACCAAAAAAATTATATACGCGACGAATATAGGGATACTCTACAACCGGCGTATTCTTAGTCCAGTCACCACCCACGGAGATCAAAAGAAGAGGGCGCGGTGCGGCTAAAGCAGCAATCTCAGCATTGTTAGTTTCCAGTTTGGAGGTCTTGTGAATTGGCATACCGCTCTCACAATGGCAACCGCCGAAAAAATGGGCGGACACCATCACCACTGGCACGCTCACCGCAACTCGGTCATCAACTGCTGTGAGTAGAAAGGCTTGAGTACCACCTCCGGAACAGCCGGTTATCCCAATCTTATTTTCATCCACATCTGACAACGTCTCCATAAAATCAACCGCCCGGATACTGCTCCATGTTTGCAACGTCAGAGCCTGCGGATGTTTATGACTCCAGCCCAGATGCTCTGAATCACCAAAGCCAATCATATCATAGGAAAACACCACCGCTCCCATACGTGCCAGTGTCGCACAGCGATTCTGCTGATCCGAACGCAGCCTTCCACCCTCAGGCCCACGCGCATGCCCATGCGGACAGAGTATCCCAGATCTCTTTCCCGTGCGCCCCAAAGGGCGATATAGATTACCGTAAACAAAATAACCCGGACGCGCCTCAAAAGTGGCCGACTCTACGGTATACCCCTTGTAAATGCGTTTATTTTTGATGATGGAGTTGAGAGGTGTCCGTTTTGGAAGAGGATTAAGGTTTGCACCCGTTAAAATTTGCTGACGAACCGCAGCTGCCCGCGCTTTCCATTGAGTCAAATTACTGTGCGTGGCAGACATTCGCTTCAGTTGAGCCACTGCCTCAGCCTCCGAATGGTATTTACCCACACAAAGAATAGGTTTTTCAGCCGCAATACAGGAAATGGAAATTAGTACAACAGAAAGGAGGACACGCTTCATACCAAAACAGGTTGGCAGATTCAATTAACCTGCGCAACTACTTCAGGGGATTTTCATACCAAAGAACTGCATTGAAATCGCGCTCCTCACAGGTTAGCAGATCCAGATCCCCGTCCCCATCCAAATCCAATAGTTCTATGCGATCATATTTCAACCCCTCGGGACCGCCAATATCGTAGTCAAACCATTTACCTTTGTTTTGCTTCAGATAAAATACACCGCTTTTCGCCCCGTTGGCAGCCTCGCAGGAGACGGCAATCTCTATCTGACCATCCCCATCTAGGTCATCAGCACGAGCGGCCTTGGCAGTACCGTATCTATCAGCGGGATACGTAATAATCTGCTCTTTCCACGGTTGACGAGGGTCACCGTTAGGCTGAAGGACATGAATATGGTTGGGCCTCACCGCAGCGTGAATGACGTTATTCTTCGAAATCGTGATAAACATCACCTCTTCACGAATTGCTCCAATCCGGTGTACATTCCATTTGAGCGAGGGGTCAGTCTTCATGGCCTTAGTACCGGGATTTTCAAGCCACAATATTCCCGGTGTTTTACTCCTACGATCCGAGGCTAATACATCAAGGTCACCGTCATGATCCATGTCACAGCTTATTAAAGACATAATCCAGCCCGCCTTATACCACGAGTGATATTTCCATGCCTTAATGTCACGCGGATTTTTGGGTGACTGTAGCCAGCCGATGCTTGCTTCATCGCCCTTGGATCCCAGCACCAGATCGATGCCATCCCCATCGACCTGCAAGGGCAACGCAAACATCCATGACTGCTTGCCCGTAGTAGCGGGCACAGCTTTAGTTCGCCATGGTAGAATTTCATTTTGCTCATCGTTCGCCGGTGACCAGTGAAAATACACCGTGCGCGTGCGACCCTCACAGCAGCTCACTACATCATAGGCACCATCACCATCCAGATCTGTAAATACCGCGTCCTCAGGTGACTTTACCTTGCCCACCTCAGTATGAGGCCACGGTTGCTTGGCTTTCTTGGGGCCGGGATGGAGGTAGAAACGAACAACACCGCCTTCCTCCCAACCAGAGGCAATATCAGGTAATCCATCTTTGTTTATATCCATTAGCCGCACTCCATCAGCACCGCGTGAAGTATTGTCAATGATATGCATTCTCCATTGCGCAGCTGTAGCAGATAGAGTCATTGATAAAAATAAAATAACCTTCTTCATGTATGAACTATGTTTTGTATAGCCTCAGGCTGCCATTTAACCTTAGGGCATGTAATCTCCTGTTACCAGAATTTGACAATAACCACCCCTGAATTGTCAATAACCTGCAAAACAAACACCTAATAATCACTTTATTTAAAATTTTATATTATAATTTATATATATTTTTATATAATTTATCTCTTGCCAAGACGACGATTCAAGTTAAATTAATTCGAATCCATCAAATCTATGAAAAATATATTTATCCCCCTATTGTCGGCCGCCATCGTTCTTGGCGGGTTATTCACTGAGACATCTACATTTGCTGATGACAAAAAAGAAAACACAGAAAAGCCAGCCAAAGAGAAGAGTGCCTTTTTCCCGTTCCGAGGGATGATTAAGTCAGTCGATGCCAAAAAAGGCACGATTACCCTGCCTGGGGCTAAAGGTAAACCCGATCGGGTGTTTGCATTGTCCAAGGAAGTAAAGCTTACACTGGATGGAGAAAAATCAAATATCAAGGATATCAAAGCTAAGATGTGGGTAGGAGGCCGCGCCAAACGCCTTTCATCAAAGTCCGTGGAGGCCGTAACGGTGAATGTAAAAACCAAAAAACCGGAACGGAAAAAGAAACCAACTGAAAAGAAAGAAAAGTAAAAGTTTTAGCTTCCCCCATCCAGCAGGCCCTTGGGCCTGCTATTTTTATGCTCTCGGGTGATATTGGTCATGCACTTCGCGCAATCTTTTTCCGGCAACGTGAGTGTAGACCTCAGTGGTACTGATACTCGCATGACCCAATAGTTCCTGAATCACTCTCAAATCAGCCCCATTTTCCAGAAGGTGTGTCGCAAAACTATGACGTAACATATGGGGAGTGACATTGCGTTTGATTCCCGAACGGTTAACACGCGTCTTGATGCGTGCCCACATGGTATTCTGAGCAAAGCAGGTGCCTCTTTGGGTAAGGAATACATTGGCTGGTGAACGTGACTTAACCAACTCAGGGCGCCCCACTCGCAAATAGTTTTCTATTGCTTCAATAGCCGGCTGACCCAGCGGCACCACACGTTCCTTGTTTCCCTTCCCTATAACGGTCACAAAACCATCTTTAAGATGCAACTGCTCCAACCTTAAGTTGCGCAGCTCGGCCAAACGTAAACCAGAAGCATAGGCTAATTCCAAAATGGCGGTGGTACAAAGCTCAGATGCACTGGATTGAACTGGAGCCTGAAGGAGTTTTTCGATGTCGATGTCTGACAAAGCTTTCGGCAACCTTTTCCATCGGCGAGGTAATGAAAGATTTTCAGCAATGTTGGCAGAAACAATTTCCTCAGAAGCAGCAAACTGATAAAATGCCCTAAGTGCCGCGATCTGCAGATAAACCGACTCGGGACTTAACTGATCACTCTGCTCTCCCTGTCCTTGCGGTTTACGATTTCTCTCATTCTTGAGAAATTCAGTGAGGTGTTTACGATTAACCTCTCCCCATTCAGCTAGACCACGACTCTTAGCCCATTGCACAAAACGTTCGAGCAATGCGGCATAAGTCTTTTGAGTCTGGATCGACTGACCTTTCTCATGGCGTATGTGTTGCAGAAAATCTTCAACTGCGGCATTCACAAAGCCTTGCCGGTGAGCTTCTCATATGCTTCCAGATATCGGGCTTGAGAGCGTTCTACCAAGTCATCCGGTAAAGCTGGTCCCGGCGGGGTTTTGTCCCAATCCAACGTCTCGAGATAATCACGAACATATTGCTTATCAAAAGAAAACTGACCACGACCCGGCTCATATTCGTCCAGAGGCCAAAAGCGAGAACTATCAGGTGTGAGGACTTCATCAATCAAAATTAGTTCTCCATCCAATTCCCCAAATTCAAACTTAGTATCTGCTATGATGATGCCACGTTCGCGGGCGTAGTTGCGGGCTTCGGTGTAAATCTTAAGGCTCAAATCCCGCACTTTCTCAGCAGTTTCCTGCCCCTCGATCTCGACGGCTTTCTCGAAGGAAATATTCTCGTCATGCCCTTCGTCAGCTTTAGTACTTGGCGTGAATAATGGCTGTTCCAGCTCGGCCGATTCCAGCAACCCCTCAGGCAACGGGATATCACATACCGTCCCCTGCTTTATATATTCTTTCCAGCCACTACCAGTGATGTACCCGCGTACAATGCACTCAATTGCAAGCGGCTTGGCTTTTTTCACTACCATGCTGCGCGGCCCTAAATGCGCAAGATCCTCGGGCAGCCCGTCTTTAACACGGTGGTTTGGCACCAGATCCTCAAAGCGATCAAACCAAAAATGAGAAATCTGAGTTAGCACCTCACCTTTGCGCGGGATACCGTTGGGCAACACTACGTCAAAGGCACTCACGCGATCAGAGGCGACAAACAGGTAGCTCTCGCCCATGTCAAATATCTCGCGGACTTTGCCGCTCTTTACCTTTTTAAATTGGGGGATCTCTAGTTCCAGCAACTCGTTATCGGGCATGCGCGGGAGTATCCAGATGCTCATACACACCGCAAGAGGAGGAAATTCACAAGTCATTCACTCTTTATGGGCAATCTCGACACCAATCCATCAGCCAGCTAGGCTTCTGGGGTGAATATCTTGGTCACCGGCGGAATAGGTTTCATTGGTTCCCATGTTTGCGAACACCTGCTTGATGCAGACCATACGGTCTGCGCACTCGATGACCTAAATGATTTCTACGATCCAGCGATTAAACAGAATACTCTTTGCGAATTGCAGGCTCGGGCCCAGTCCTTCGCCTTTGTTCATGCAGATATTACTCAACGCGATGAGCTTGACGAAGTGCTAGCCAGTATGCCCTTTGATCAAATTATTCATCTGGCTGCACGCGCGGGCGTACGACCTAGCCTCGAGCAACCATCTTTATACCAGCGCGTGAATATTGAAGGCACGGCGAACCTTCTTGAAGCCGCACGTAAACGAGGAGTAAAGAAAGTTACTATCGCTTCCTCTTCTTCAGTCTATGGCATTAATTCAAATATACCTTTTAGTGAAAAGGATCCTATATTCAGTACTATCTCACCCTACGCAGCCAGTAAACTTGCCTGTGAAGCTCTTGGGCATACATATCATCACGTATACGGCATGGATATCTGTATGCTACGCTTTTTCACAGTATATGGACCACGTCAACGTCCTGACTTAGCCATTCATAAATTTGCCAAACTATTGCATGCAAACCAACCCATCACCGTCTTCGGTAATGGAAGTAGCTCACGAGATTACACTTATATAACCGACACAGTTGCTGGCGTCATCGCATGTACACAACAAGAATTCGGATATGAAATTATCAACCTCGGCGAATCTGAAACAGTAGACTTGAATCGGCTCATAGAATTACTGGAAACAGCCTTGGGCACCCAAGCTGATATAATTCATCAACCCGAACAACCGGGTGATGTGCCCATTACTTACGCCAATATTGAAAAAGCTCAACGTCTTCTCGGTTATCATCCAAAAACTAAAATTGAAGATGGTATCCCCAAATTTGTGGAATGGTTCCTCCAGCAACAATGATAGCCCGTATTGCTGAGTTTATTTATTGTTATCTCTTGCGCCCTTGGCCACTTCGCCCAATAACCAATTGGACTATTCGGCAATTGCTTCCAAAACAAATTCTTGTTGGAAAAGCAGTAGTTGCACTCAACCCAAAAGATCCTGTTGTATCTGGAGCTCTTCGATTCGGTGTTTATGAAAATGCAGAGTCTCGGTGGTTCCAATCAGTTTGTCAGCCAGGAATGACTTTTCTCGATGTAGGTGCAAATATCGGCTATTACACAGCTCTAGGGTCGCATTCAGTCGGGCCTGAAGGGAAAGTAATTTCTATAGAACCTGACCCTGAGAGTTTCAGTTATTTGAAACAAACGATCTCGGCTAATAACTCAATAAATGTTCAGGCATTTCAAGTTGCAGCTTCAGATAGAACAACTCAATTGCCTCTATACATTTCAAATGAAAACCGGGGCGACAACCGACTTTACGCCTCATCAGAAGCTCGAACTGAAGTACTCGTAAAAACGCAACCGATTGATGAACTGCTTTCTGAGAATGATATTAATCAAGTCGACTTGATAAAAATAGATGTTCAAGGATATGAGCCTAAGGTCATTGCAGGCCTAAGCAAAACCATTTCCAAGTCACAACAAATTATCCTAATCACTGAATTCTGGCCAAAAGGCATTAGAGAGGCTGGCGGAGATGCGAAGGTATTTTTAAACAACTTGCGGAACCTTGGTCTAACGCTATATGAGTTAAAAAATGATGGAGAAGTTAGCGAAATTTCTGATGACCACGATTTGATTTCACGGCATCAAGGTCGCAAATATACCAATATTGTCGGGGAAAAAAGAAACCTTTATTGAAACAGTGACTGAGGAATCTAAAACTACGTTTCTTCGACAAAGCGGTTGGATAGCATTAGCAACTGCAATAGGGGGCGCTGCTTCCTTTGCAGTTCATATAATTGCGAAGGATCTACCCAAAGCAGAATACGGAATTTTCACCACAATCCTACAAATACTGAATCTTATGGCAATTCCAGCCATTGGGATTCAGACCGTAGTCTCCAAAAAAATCGCCGCTGCAAAAACGGCGGAAGACAACCTGCAAATTCTGGCGGCTGAAAAATATTACAAGAAAACCGCCATGGCCCTCTGTTTGGCGCTGATCCCGATCTTTGTATTAACCGTTCAACCAATCGAACAATCGCTCCAAACAAACAACCCGGGTGTAGTATTCACATTGTACGTGTCTGGTTTCATGGCATTGCTAATTCCATGTGGACTAGGCGTACTCCAGGGAAAGCAGGCGTTTTATTGGTTAGGCATCGGCCTGGCCAGTTTGGGCGTTTCCCGTCTGACGCTGATTTATTTGATGCACCTCTTCAGTTATGATCCAGCTCAAACTGTAGAACCCGAATTTACCATCACACGAGTCATGTGGGCACTAATGTTGAGTTATGCGTTTACTTTTTATTTCGTATGGAAATCAACCTTTGAATACTTCGATTGGGGCAAAATCATCAAGAAGGTGAAGTTCGATTGGAAGTCGTGGGTGTCATCGATCCTTCCCCTGTCCATCGGTGGCGGCACGGTGATTTACCTGATGAGTGTTGATATGGTTTTTGTACAACGTTACTTCGACAAGGATCAAACCGGACTCTACGCCGCTGCTGGAATGATCGGCAGAGCATTGATCTTTTTTGTAGGTCCCATGGTAGCGGTCATGTTTCCAAAACTGGTGAAAAGCCACGCGGAACAAAAACCAACGGACGTATTACGATTCACACTATTACTCACCGCCTGTTTGTGCGCCGCGGCCATTGTACTAGGTGTTCTTGTGCCAGATCTGCCGCTGCGCATGATTTACGACGAATCATTCCTGCAAGTAACGGCGCTAGTCCCTTGGTTCATCGCAGCGATGACACCATTGGCATTGGCGGCAGTGCTGGTAAACAACATCCTCGCCCGGTGCACGACCAATTCGGTGTATCTGCTGCTAGCCGTGCCCATCATCCACACCTGTGTTTTGTGTGTTGCTGCACCGCAAATTGCTAATCAAACCGTCGGTACCTTTAACGTTCACGCGTACATTTCCATGGTGCAGCTAATTGGCATGGGAAACTTGTTTTTCCTCGCCTCAACAGTGATTCTTAATTGGGGCGTGACTCGGCAGGAGAAGCTTCAGACAATCATGGATGAGAATCCCTCGCCGGACGTGGAGGAGGAGCATTAAGCTTCAGATACAGCCAAGTTTCCAGAGGACGAAAAGGACGCAGCCACGTGTAAAATGGCGAGTATACCAGTCGCAACCTAACCACGGATAAAAACATAACCAACGAAACTCGCCAAAGATTGGTGGTGACCTTAGAGCCTAGTTGATCGGTCCATTCGATAGGCATTTCTTTGATTTTGTAGCCCTTACGCTTTAGAGATACCAACAAGTTCACATCAAAGGCCAAGTCAGCGATGCGTAGTGATTCAATAACCTCTTCCAAAGCCTCACGCCTGACTAATTTAGCAGGGCACTGTGTATCCTTAATCCCAAGCCAAAAAAACAATTCTACAATAATATGAAAGCCTCTACTAAAGATGCGGCGAAGTTTGGTTTGATTTTGGTGTAGCACCGATTGAGGTAGCCAGCGAGAGCCAATCACACAATCCGCCTCACCTGCTACACAATGTTTAATCAGTTCATGCAACGCCTTGGCCGAGGTTGCGCCATCGGCATCCACATAACCGGTAAGCACCGCCTCCGCTTCGGCAGCACGCTTGAACCCTTCGATCAATGCGCCTCCTTTACCGATAGGATCTTCAAAATTGAGCGGTTCAATCTCAGGAAACTCCACAGCTACTCTCTCAACGATTCCAAGTGTATTGTCGCAGCACCCATTGAGCACCACCACCGCTCGAAACTCACCATCATAATAGGTTCTAAAATACTCTGCGTAGTCCCGCAACACCGGCTCAATCCGCTCCTCCTCGTTATAAGCTGGAATAAGCAGCAATAGACTCGGTTGAGTTTTCACATCGGCCATTACAAAAGATTCACAGGATCAATATCAATGGTCAATGCAACCTCATCAGGAAGGTTAAGACCAGAAGTCACAGCCGCCAGACATCGACTTAATTCACTCATACGTCCCGTACGGAGCATGAGCTGGTAACGATAAAAGGTCTCTGCCCGCAGTAGAGGCGCAGGAGCGGGTCCTGAAACCTGAAGATCTGTGATCGTCTCTACAATCGGCTCAATTTGTTTCTTCAGGTAATCAGCTGAAAAGGACACTTTCTCCTCACTACGTCCGCGCAACGTTAACATCGCCGCACGCGTGAAAGGCGGGTAATATAATTGTTCTCGAAATTCCATCTCAGCCTCAAAATACCCCTCATAATCATGACGTCGGGCAAATTGAATCGCAGGATGTACCGGAGAAAAGGTCTGCACCACCACCTCGCCTTCCACCTCGCCACGGCCAGCCCGCCCAGCAACCTGTGTAAGCAATTGAAAAGTACGCTCGCCCGCTCGAAAATCAGCTAGATGCAGCCCCGTGTCCGCATAAACAATTCCAACGAGCGTCACACGGGGAAAATGAAGCCCTTTGGCGATCATTTGAGTGCCAACTAAAATATCAATTTTTCCGCGCCGAAAATCACCAAGGATGCGGCGAAAATCATCTTTACGTTTGAGAGCGTCTGAATCCATTCGTGTAACATTGGCGTTAGGAAATAATTTCCGTAAAACGTCTTCGACTTTTTCAGTACCTAAGCCGTGAAATCGAATTTCAGGTGATCCGCATTTTTCCTGAGGACAATATTTTGGCGCAGGTACATTATGCCCACAAACGTGACAACGCAAAAACTGCTCCCGTCGGTGATAAGTAAGCGACATGCTACAGTTTGGACATTCGGCCACAAAGCCACATTCTGGACATTGCATAGAAGTCGCAAACCCACGCCGGTTGAGAAACAGAATCGTCTGTTCGCCCTGTTCGAGACGGTCGCGTATGGCCTCTTTAAGGCGCTGAGAGAAGATTGGAGGCCCTTTGTCTCCTTTTGATTTTTCGGTACGCATATCCTGTACGCGTACTAAAGGCATTTGTTTATCATCTGCGCGATTGGGCAGTTCAAGAAGACGATAACGGCCTCTCTTTGCATTATGGTAGCTTTCCATAGAGGGCGTGGCCGACCCTAAAACTACCGTAGCAGACTCACGCTGGCCTCGAACCACAGCCACATCCCGAGCGTGATAACGTGGCGCCTCTTCCTGTTTGTAGGAATGCTCATGTTCTTCATCAACGATAATGAGCCCTAAGTGTTCCACCGGAGCAAAAATTGCCGAGCGGGCTCCGATCACTATTCTTGCCCTTCCTTGCCGAATCTTATGCCACTCATCATGACGCTCACCAACCGAAAGGTGACTATGTAAAACCGCTACAAGAGTTTTCAGTGGTCCCGTACTGAAACGTGCCTTGAAGCGTTCAACAGTCTGCGGGGTGAGAGAAATTTCGGGAACCAGAACAATCGCACCCTTACCCTGTTCCAGTACATGTGCGATAGCTTGCAAGTAGACTTCCGTCTTCCCGCTCCCTGTCACACCATGTAGCAAAAAGAATTCACCAGAATTTTTATTCACCTCATCCAAGGCGACAGACTGTTCAGAGTTAAGCTCAAGAGGCCTAGTAGGAATAATCTCTTCATTTGCATAAGGATCACGCTCGGAGATTTGAGGTGCGATCTCTATAACCCCTCTGTCTTCCAGCTTACGAACCGTCGCGGCGGTCGTTCCAGTGATCTTGAGCAGCTCCTGAAGGGCAATGGATCGGTTTTCCTCAATAACATGATAAACTTCAGCCTGCCGCTTAGTGAGATTTACCATACCTTCACCACCGGGAAGCAGACGAACAAAAAGCCGCTCACGCCAACCTTGCTGTTCCTTGCGTACGGCATCAGGCAACACACTTTTAAGGGCCGTCTCAGGTGCGCAGCAGTAATACTCGGCAATCCATCTGGCCAGCTCCAAAACTCGTGGCGTCACCAGTGATTGTGTCCCGATTATTTTCGTTATAGATTTAAGCGAATCGTGGTCAGAATGTTCAGCCAGACTAGTCACACATCCCAGTACTTCCCTTCTTCCAAAAGGCACCTTCACACGTGTTCCCACCTCCACACAACCTTCCAATTCAGAAGGGATAAGATAATCAAACTCCTTACGGAGAGCTATTTCAAGTGTCACGCGCGCGACCACGCCACACCCTTGCGACCCATCGCAAGGGGAGCGAGATTAATTAACTCACAGGGCTCTCGACGCTTCCTTCCTATTGGACTAAAACTGACTCGGTGAAACCCAAAATCCTGTTGATCATTCTAGCGGTAATTGTGATCGATTTAGCCGCCTTGTGGTGGTGGAAAGAGTATCAACTCGACCACAGTCAGGATGAAATCATTATTGCAGCTGCCTCCATCTATGAGATGGACCCCGCACTCATCAAAGCGGTAATCTGGCGTGAAAGCCGCTTTAATCCAAATGCCCGGGGCGCATCAGGGGAACTGGGCCTGATGCAAATTCGAGACGCAGCGGCCGGTGAGTGGGCAAAATCTGAAGGCATTACCAACTTTCATCACGAACAACTCATCAATGCCAAGAGCAATGTTCTGGCAGGTACTTGGTATCTCAAGAAGGCAATCA